>NZ_JANKBZ010000037.1 GCF_024623785.1 Archangium lipolyticum | reverse complement strand
GGACCGGGAGGCGGCTGGGCCCCACTCACGATAACGGGACGGTAAGGGAGCAGGACGGCGCCGAGCGTGACGAGCGCACCCGCACTCAGCAGGCCCAGCGCCACGAGACGGCGACGTCGAAGACTCAGGGGCATGGCCTCACAGTGCGGGAGATTGACATGGAAGTGCTCCGGGTGAAACGGGCCAGCTGGGGGGGCGTCTCACCTTGGAGAGTGAGGGAGTCGGCAAGGGAGCCACGGCGACGCTGGAGCTCCCACTTCGGCCTGGCTAGGCAGAATCCTCAGGAGAAGTACCCGTTTTCCCGCAGGTCCGTCAGCAGGTCGGGTCCCTGGGGGCGCCATCCCAGTGCATCGCGGGTGCGCGTGCTGGAGGTCGGGTTGTCGAGGGCGACGAAGCTCGCGAGCCAATCGAAGTGCGTGCGTGCTTCGTCCGCGCCCAGGGCCCGGACGGGAACGCCGAGCCCCTTGCCGATCCCCTCGGCGAGCGCGCGCAGCGTCACGCCTTCTTCGGCCACGCCATGCAGGCACGTTCCAGGGGGAGCGTTCTCGAGCGCGAGCCGGAAGAGACGCGCCGCGTCCAGCCGGTGCACCGCGGGCCAGCGGTTCGCTCCGTCGGAGACGAAGGCGGAGAGACCCGTGCGGCGTGCGAGGTCGATCAGCGCGGGCACGAAGCCGTGGTCGCCGGGGCCGTGGACGGAGGGCGGCAACCGCACGACGCTGGAGCGCACCCCGCGACGGGCGGCCCCCAAGACGATCGCCTCCGCCGCGGCACGCAGGCCCGCCGCGCTCCCGGGCGCGGGCGTGTCCTCCTCCTTGCCGATGCGGCCGGGCGCCAGCAGCGCGGTGCCGGACGTGGACACGAACGGCTTGCCCGAGCCCTCCAGCGCGCCGGCTAGCACCTCCACCGCACGCCTGTCCGTCTCGCAGGCGGCCGCATAGGCGGAGAAGTCGTGGATGAAGGCCGTGTGGATCACGCCGTCGCACGCCCGGGCGCCCGCGGTGAGACTTCCGGGATCCGTCAATTCGCCCCGATGCGCCTCGCCGCCCAACCGCGCCAGGGCCGCGGCGGAGGTGTCGCTCCGCACCAGTCCGAGCACCTGGTGCCCCGCCGCGCTCAGCTCGCGCACGATCGCTTCCCCAATGAAACCCGTCGCTCCCGTCACGAAAACACGCATGTCCGTCTCCTGATGTTGTGAGCGTGTTATGGGGCGCGGCCGCGCGGCGGAAAAGTCGATATCTTATACAGGTATGAGCACTAACACCGTGCCGGGTTCGGAACTCTCCTTGGGCGACTTCCTCCGCGATCGTCGGGCGCGCTTGTCACCAGGACCAGGCGTTCAGGGCCGGCGTCGAACGCCGGGGCTCAGGCGGGAGGAGGTGGCGACGCGGGCAGGCGTCAGCGTCACCTGGTACACGTGGCTCGAGCAGGGGCGTGGAGGCCCCCCTTCAGACGATGCGCTGGAGCGAATCGCCCGCGCACTGGAGCTCGACGCGGCGGGCCGCGAGGTCCTGTTCCTGCTCGCCCGGCAGCGGCCACCGCCGCTCCATCCAGCCGCGCCGCCTTCGGTCACGCCCTCCTTGCAGCGCGTGCTCGACGCCCTGCCGACCAGCCCCGCCTATGTGAAGACGCCGACGTGGGACATCGTGGCCTGGAACGCGGCGGCACTCGCGGTGCTGGCCGACTACGCCTCAATGCCGGTCCGCGAGCGCAACGTGCTCAGGCGCCTGTTCGGCGGCCCGGCCGTGCGCGCCTCGCTGCCGGATTGGGAGGAGCATGCGCGCTTCGCGCTCTCGGTCTTCCGCATCGATGTCGCGCGCGCGGGAGGTGGCTCCGAAGCCGCCGCGCTCGTGGCCGAGCTCCAGTCAACCAGCGCCGACTTCCGCCGGCTCTGGGCTGAGAACGACGTGCGCAACCATGGGGCAGGCCTGAAGCGCCTCCACCATTCCGTGGCTGGACCGATCACGCTCGAGTACTCGGCCTTCGCCGTCGATGGCGTGGACGGGTTGGACATGGTCGTCTTCACGCCCGCCACACCGGCCGATGCTCGGGCGATAGAGCTCCTTCTCTCGCGCGGACAGCTGTCCGCCTGAGTCCAGTCTGGGCCGCCGTCAGGAGTGGCGGACGATGAAGCGCCTGAGCTCCTCGTCGATCTCGTGGTTCTCGGGCGCGTCGCCGAAGCCGAAGCCGAAGCCGCGGTGGGGCATGGCCTCCCAGACGTGCAGCTCGGCCTCGACGCCCGCGCGCCGCAGCTTGCGGTGCAGCAGCACCGAGTTGGAGAGGAACAGGTCGCGCGTGCCCGATTGGATGAAGGTCGGCGGGAAGCCGGGGCCGAAGTCGGCGAACAGCGGCGAGACATAGGGATGGGCGAGGTCGTGGCCTCCCGCATAGAGGGCGTTGCACTCCGGCAGCCCGCCCTTCAGCGTCACGTCCAGCAGCGCGTTGGTCTGGAAGGTGTCGCCAGACTCCGTGAGGTCGACCTCCGGCGTCAGCAGTGCCACGGCGGCCGGCGGGGGCAGGCCCCGGTCGCGGATCATCAGGGTGGCCGCCGCCGCGATGTTGCCGCCGGCCGAGGCGCCGCCGATCACCACACGGGCCGGGTCCCAGTCCTCGAGCAGCTCGCGGTAGACGGCGAAGCAGTCCTCGGGTGCGGCGGGGAAGGGGTGGTCCGGCGGCATGCGGTAGTCGACCGACACGGTGGTGATGCCGAGCCGCTCGGCGTTCACCGCGGCCTCGGCCTTGGCGTAGGCCCCGCCGCCGAACACCAGGGCACCGCCGTGCAGATAGAGGTAGAGCCGCCGGGCCGCCGCCGCATCCAGGCCGGGCGGGGTCGCGACGTAGCAGATCACGCCGGCGATGGGCCAGGTCTCGACCCGGCAGCGGGTCTCGCCCAGCATCTGCTCCACCAGCGGCGCGAACCTGGCGTTGCTGGCGGCGACCGCCCGGCGCCAGCCTTCGAGGTCGTCGGGAGCGGGGTGGCGCGCGGGGTGGATCTGGGCCGGTGTCGCCGCGCTGGCGGCGAGGGCGGCGCGGGCCTCGGGGCTGAGGGTGTTCGGCGGGAAGATCTCCCGCGCTGGCAGGGCGATGGGGACGAGCAGGGAGCGAGCGGCGGTCTGGTCAGGCATGGGCGCCATTCAATGGCTCATGCTCCATCCGGGTAAATGTGTGACGTTATCCAGGTATATTGGCTAATAGGCTGCCTGGTGGGGCGGTCCCGGAACGCACTCGATCACCTCCGGGGGAGCGGGTATCCAGCTCCATCCCCGGCGATGGGCGACACAGGCGGACCACCGCGTCTTGCTCTTGTAAGGACAATCATCCTCGCGGCAATCGTAGAGCCCATCCCCATTCCAATCGAACTCCCGGCGCACAAACCAATCACGCGTACCGTGTCAGCGGTTCTCGCGCAGGACTCCTCCCCACTCCACGACCGAGAACCCCTCGCGCGCGGGCATCGCCTCCGGCAGCACGGGGGCTTGGAGCTCGGGGCACTCCTCCACGGGCGTCGCGTCCATGAGGATGCGAATCATCCACGTGGGAGCCGGTGACACCCGCACCGGAGCCAGCCTGTCCACCACCTCGCGCGGGTGGAACCCGATGACGTTGAAGGCCGCTCCCTCCATGCGCGGCACCCACGCCTCGAGGAAGTCCTCCGTCTCGTGTGGCTGCAGACCCAGGCGCGGCAGCACCTCGCGGAAGTACTCGCTCGTCCGCGAGCCGGGGAGGCACACCCCCTCGGCCGGCGGAGGGAAGCGCACCGACGTCCCCTCCCAGAACAGGCGCTTGAAGGTCCGCCGTGCCCTTCCCGGAGCCGCGTCCACCTCCTCGAGAAGCCCCTGGGGCGTGGCGAGGAACGTCCAGGCATTGTCTCGCGCGAGCGGCTCGGCCCGGGCCACCCGAACCTCCGGCGCGAGCGTGTAGCGCACGTGCATGGGCCGCTCCGGATAGAAATAGACGATGGGCTCTTCCATGCACGGCACCGAGAGGTCCGTGGGCAGCACCCGCAGCAGTCTCCCGAAGGAGTCCCACCAGAAGAGGGGGGGCGAACTCTCGAAGAACCCCTCCTTGCTCACGTACGACGGGTGCGTGGGCGGAAAGTCGTGAAACTCCTTCCACGTGCGCTCCACGTCCGGATGCTCGCTGTCCTTCAGGGTGAAGATCGGCCCGGCGCCCTTCACCTGGCCCACCTCCACGAGGTCCGCGGCCCGCACATCCGCGGGCGCGGGATTCACGGCCCTCACGCGCCCACAACCCAGGTCGTACTGCAGGGAGTAGGAGACTCCCTCGGGCCTCGGCTCCTTCCACGTCACCTCCTTGGCCGAGAAGTCTCGCTCGTAGGCATAGAAGAGGAAGCCTCCGGCGGGCTCGGGCACGTAGAAGCCGTTGAAGCCCAGCGGGTTTCCCTCCTCCAGGCCCTTCGCTCCCGGCCGTGTCATCGTCACGGTGCCGAGCGTGGGGTGCACGAAGGCCACCTCCACGGCGGAGCGCACGTACTTGTCCGGTGAGCGGAACCGCAGGCGGATCCGTCCACGCGCATCCGCGTACAGCTCCTCCGGAGGCGTGAGGCCGGGCAGGAGGGTGTTCGGCTCCAGCCTCACGTTGTAGCCCTCGCTCTTGAGGTGCGCGTCCATCCCCGTCGCGTAGCCCTCCTGGGAGCCCGGCCGCAGCAACTGCGCGCCCCCCAGCATCAGGTAGTGGTAGGCGGACCGGGAGGGGGGGCCAATCTTGCTGTTGCCTTCGTCGGCACAGGTGAGCACCTCCTTCTGGTCATACGTGCCCCCCCGCACCTTGCCAATGAGGCTGCAGGTGATGCGCTCGTCGGGGATTTCGTCCTCGCCCTTGATGTAGATCGACAAGAGCTTCCTGGGTTTCGCGTACAGGGTCACGCCCGCGCGCACCTCGGGAGGAACGGAGAGGGTGCCCACGACGCCCTTCTTCGCCTCGTACGCCACGGCGTGCACCACGCAGCTCGTCGCGCACAGCTCGAGCCCGAAGGCCCTCGGTGAGGGCTCCATGCCGAGCTCCTTGGCGGACACCGGGACCAGCCGCGCGCGGCCTCCGCGCCTGCCGGCCGCCGCCTCGGGCAGGAGGAAGTCCAACGCCGCCACGGCTCGCTTCTTCCTGGCGGCGAGCTCTGGCTCCACGACGCGCACGCGGACCATGAAGTCCGAGGTGAAGCTGACCGCCAGGCGCTCCTCCTGTCCGTCCCCGTCCAGGTCCCGCGTGGCCGCGAGCGGTGTCAGCACGTTGCCCAGGACGAAGCCCTCTTGCGGCTCGGCCTCCGACGTGCGCACGCGGTACCAGCGGTCCACCCGATCCTTCACGAGGACCGTCCCGGAGGCGACCTCCAGCACCTGCAGCACACTGCCCAGCCGCAGCGTGCGCACCACCGGCGCGTCGAGGGAGGCGCTGCCGCGCAGGTTGGCCTCGTCCACCGCGACGAAGGACGTGTCTCCCTTGGCGTAGGTCGTGAAGCCATAGGTAGAGGGCGCCGCCGTCACGTCGACGGGTCCCTCGTAGACGAGCACGCCCTCACGTGGGGCGGCGGAGGCACTTTCGGACGGCGTAGCCGCGAGGACGAGCAGGAGTGGGAGCAGGCTCATGGACCCGGGAATGTAGCGGTTGAGGAGGCACCGCTTCCATTGTCCGCCCCCCTGGAGGGGCGTTACCCCGAGCACCCTCACTCTTCAGGGACTCCGTAGCCTCGGGCAACCCGCTTCGCCACGGAGTTCATCCGCCTACCTCACGGGGCACTCGGTGCGCCGTACAGCCAACAGGCCCAGGCCCCTGCCGCTCACCTCATGGGAGCGCGGCGGGGATTCCACCCTCAGTAGCCGCGGTTCCGGGCCACGAACGCGCAGTACAGCCCCATGGCGCCGACGAACAGAAAGGCGCCCGGCGGGATCCAGAGCCGGGCCGCGTCCCCGTAGCGCGCGGTACCGGCCGGGTCGTACTCGTTGTACAGAACCTTGACGGTCTTCCCCAGCCGATGGGGGTTCGACTGCCCATAGTAGATGGTGGCGGTGTGCACGTTGCCGTGTGAATCCGAGAACGTGACCCTCTCCGGATAGCCCTTGAACATGATGTGTTGGCCGTCCCCCTGGCTGCTCACAGAGACCACCTCTGCGTGCGCCGCCTCGGCGTACAATACGAACCGCAAGGTGCGCAGGAAATCGAAGCCGCCAAACGCCAGGATGGCCACGGCGATGACGATCATGACCCAGAAGAAGCGACTCTCGGAGTCGGAAGAGGACATTGAGAGAGCCTAGCAGCGCATCACTGGCGGCGGCTACGAATGGCGATCCAGAGCAGCAGCGCGCCCAGAGACGGTGTCCCAGAGACGGTGTCAAAGGAGTCGAAGCGAGGGGCTTGAGCGAGAACGAGGCTTGGGGGTGGACGGGTATGCGACGCCTCCCGTGGCGGGCCATGGCGTCGCACCCGCGGGAAGGTCTCCTGCAAGGCATCCTCGGCATCCTCCGGGCGGCGTACCAATTGGAGGCAGCGCCGGTGCGCCAGGTCGCCGTACTGCTCGTACAGCCGCGCCAGCCATGCGTCATCCTACCTCCTCGACGAGCCCTACCTGCATGTTCGCGGTGACAAGGCCGGCATCCGCGATGCGTATAGGAGTATAGAGGAGATGAAGCGGCCAGGCGGCCAAGGGGGGCGTGGAGGCGCACCGAGCCCTACATTGCGGCGAACAGCAGGCAGCCACGCGGTAGAGCCGCATCGCCTCCTGCATCAGTGCGAACGCGCCTCCGAGCTCAACCCCATCCCGCAGTGCGCCAGCAGGTAGGCCACCAGGCGTCGCAATGCCAGCAGTCCATCCACGAATCCCAGAAATGTCAGCGCCGCGACGACCACCGCGCGCTGGCCCGAGTCGACCTGGGCCAGGTCGACGCCACTGGCGGCCGACCACTTCGGCAGACGCAGTTGACGTTCCGCATCACTTTCTCGTCTGCTCCGGTGGGCAGCCCTGCTCAGCCTCTCGAATCAGAGAGGCCGGCAGATGTCTCTTTCCCTCTCCCTGCTGCCGAGGCGGGGCCGCAGCTCAGCACGGGTGCTTGTGCCTCGCGAGCGCCGGTCAGCGGAAAACCGCAAGTCTCCTGTTTCCGCCTCATCGGCGTTTGGTGCCAGGCAGCCCTCCAGTGTGCCGGAGTAGCTCAGGCTTTTCGCACCGTATAATGTGATTCTTCACCTCTTCCAGCCGCATCATGATTTATAAGCACATGCAAAGCCGTGCTGCCCGCGGCATTTACCTCAAGGCCCGTTCCGCTACAGTAAGTCAAAAGCTCTGATGAGCTTTTCATTACGGTTGACCGCGTGGTAATAAGAAACCAGGTTCCCGCCTCCTTTTCCGTTACTCCAATAAAAATAAAGCGGGCTCTATCTTGATCGAAGGGACCGGCAGCGGGAATTGGTTCCAAGCCGGAAGCACTACTTTCCCGCCAGGGAATATTTGCCTCACCCACAAGACGAAAACATCCCGGATAGGTAGGGTCGGGACGCAAGCGGAATTTGATTCCAGGTTGGCCGATCGTTTTTGCCCCGAAATCAGTAGGAACCTTCCCTCGATTTACAATTCTAGTAAGCACATTTATGTCGTTCGGCTGCGGATATTTTGCAGCAGCACCCGTGAGCTGACGGTAAGCAGTCCGCATATGAGCAAAACTCGGCATTGCATGTAACGCAGCATACATTACTGCTGTTTTAAGAGTTGCCGATTTGCTGAAAACATCATTCACCAAGGACTTCAATGAACCGTCAAGGTCCTTGTATGCAGTTTGTGCGTGATGAAGGTGTTCATCTATTGGGGTGAGCTTGTTGGGACCCATGTTTGCTTTTTGCATTTGGTCTTTCGTAAGCTCAAGCAAGCAAATCAACCCTTGCAGCAGGCATTTTTTTGCACAAATATATTCATAGGTCAGGTTCATGATCCTGGCCCGACCCAATGCCACTGATTTGTTCTTCCAATAGCCATTATCGTAAAACGACGAATCCTTGAAGGGCTTGCTATTGGCCCATGATATTAATGTGGTCTCGAATTTATCGGAAACGAAGGCGGCAGCATACTCCATGGTTGTCGATGTCCGATTTGGCAGATCATTGAGTCGTATATTTTCAGATATAATGGTTGAAAGTTGTTTGATTTGAGCCAGTTTGGTTGCGTATTGAGCCTGCAGATCGGTGTATGCGAAATCCCGAAGCAGTTCGGCAATTTCGTCCTTTAGTGATGACTCTCTTTCCTCGATGGTTATCCCCAAGAAGGTTGATACCAAACCGAGTAACGCAGTTAGAGCTTCACCATAAGGCGGTGGCACTATGGTGCCGAGTAATGTGCCCCCTATATCCAAGACAGCACGGCCCGCATTCGTGGCCACATTCTCGCCTTGTGAGATCTTCGTGATCAGATCGGCGGAATTAGATGTCGCCTCAATCAATTTCCGGGCTGTGGCTGTAAGCTGCTTTTTTCCGCCAAATCCACCATGCTCTGCGTCTAGCATGTCTTGGAGTTTGGTGACATATGTCTGCGAAAGGCCGATGCCGGGGTTGTTTGTGACCTTGATGTTCGTGATGTACTTTTTGAAATTCGCCTTATGTTTTTTTGCAAAAGCTATGTCTATGTTCTCGAGCCCAATACCGCCGTTGTAGTTTTGATAGAAATTTGCTGAGCCTTTGTTTTGAGGTGTAGCCATTGTTTTCTCCTCTTGGTAAGGCAAACATTCTCTCGCATGACGGCGGATCGGCCGGGGGCCTCACCGGCAGCGGCTGCTGTCACCTAGATAGCAGGATCTGCAAGAGAAGCATGAGCGGAGCCGGGATTCTGACTGCTGCGCTGTGTTCTTGAGATCAGATCGTACAGATCTGCAAACCTGCAAGAGTATACAATTTTTGTCCCTGACTCACCATGACGCACAATCTGACCCTTTGTGGCGTTGAATGTGGTTGTGTTGGACACTCGCGTACGCTATTTGATGTATTGCAATAAGTCAAGGAGTATAGGCGGGATGCTCGTCCTCGACGTGGGCAGTTACAGGTGCTCCTGAATGGCGCGTACCCCACTGGGTGCCATTACGTAACTCGGCCTCCTGCGCGGGTTCCTTCGACTACACCCCGGGCGCGGCGAACAAGGCCGTCATCGCGGTCGCCGAGCTGTCGGATGGCCGCTACATCGTCACGGTTCCCACTTTCTTTTGAACCGGTAGGCGGTGGCCGCGGGGAGACAGGCTTCGCGCCAGAGACGGTGTCAAAGGAGTCGAAGCGAGGGGCTTGAGCGAGAACGAGGCTTGGGGGTGGACGGGTAGGCGACCGCTCTTCAAGTCTTTCCGAGGAGTTGGAACTGGCCCCCAGGATGCATCCGGCCTGATGACTCGTGCGTAGGGGATGGGGATGGGCTGGCCGCTGAGGATGTTCCAGGAGGAGGGCTTCTATTTCGTTACGTCCAGGTGCTTCCAGGGACGGCTGCTGCTGCGCCCCAGCGCGCAAGGCACAGCACCCGCATACCCGGCCCGAGCACCTCGAGCGGAGCCCTCGGCCGTTGGGGCATGCTTCTACGAGCCATGCATTGAAGGAGGTGAGAAGCTGAAAGGCCCCGGTCACCGAGCATGGGTGGCCGGGGCCTTCGTGTCTCCAGCGGGTGCTGGCCCTACCGCGGCTGCTAGTTCATGCCAAAACGCCGACGGTACTCCGTGGAGGTGATGAAGCTGTTGACGATCACGTTGTAATCACCCCCCGTGTTCAAGTTATTCAACCACCAGGAGTGCTCCGACGCACTCGGCTGGCGCTGCAGGAAGTTCGTGTAGCAATGGGTGACGTAGGCCGAGTTGTAACCAGGCGAGGCCGGGTTCAGGTCCGGGTCTTGCTGCCGGTTCTCCGCCGATTCGAGCAGTCCACGCGCGATGGTGAGGCGGTTCGCGGCCAGACAGGCCGAGTTCCCATTGCAGCTCTGCAAGAGGTTCAAGTAGAAGCCATACCCGCTCGCGTCAACCTCGCGCCGGAGCACATCCCTGTAGGTCTGCCGGATGAAGAACTCCGAGCGGTCGATGGGGTTGGTCAAGAGGGCCTGGCGCAGGTCCGGCAGGGGGCCGATCTGACGCGAGTCGGAGGCCTGCGGCGTGCCGGTGCCCAAGAGGAGGTAGCGCATCGTGCTGGGGCTGAGCGCGCCGCGCCCGGAGGCGAGGGCGGCCCCCTGAACGCTGGCCACCGCCCCCGTGACCATGGCCGAGGCACTGGAGGTGCCGGAGAAGTAGCGCGTGTAGAGCTGGTCCTCGCTGCCGCCGTTGAACAGGTCGCCGTAGCCCAGGGTAATCACATAATCACCCCAGCCATGCACGTCCACGCGGCTGCCGAAGTTCGTATAGCAAGCGGGCTCGCGCGTGACGGGATTGCTGGCCCCCACGAGGATGGCGCCCGAGTCACGCACGGCGCGGTTGAAGCGGTTGGCATACGCGGCCGCATCCAGGTTGGAGCTACCGTTGCCGGACGCCTCCACCACCACCACGCCACTGGCCGTGGCCGTGGCGATGGCATCGAACTCGGCCTGCCAATATTCCGCCGCGACATAATGGCACTGGTCCTGGTTGCAGGTGCAGGGGCTGCCGTCATCCGTGCCGGGGAAGTGGAACTCGATGAGGATGACACCACCACGGCCCACCTGCGCCGCGGCGGTTGAGATGTGGTTGGCGAGGCTGGTGGTGTAGTAGATGGCCTCGACGCCGACCGAGGCCCCATGGGCGATTCCTTCCACACCGTAGCCGTTACGGGGGGCGGCGATGATGCCGAGCACGGCGGTACCGTGGTTGCGGTGGGCCACATTGTCATACAGAACACCACCCTGGTAGAAGAGGTTGGGCAGGTCCTCATGGGTGATGCGCCAGGAGCCCTCGATGTCCACCACCTTGACACCCGAGCCGTTGCCGCCGGGGACGCTCCAGGCGAAGCGCGCGTCAATCCCTCTCGGCGCGGCGTCGAGGTGGCCCTGCGTGCCCTCGAAGGACGGGGTGGTGGGAGGAATGTCCGTGGCAGCCAGCAGGCTGCTCATGGCCGCACTCATGCCCGGAGCCACCATGGTGAGCTCCGGTCGGGGCTGGGCGTAGGCCACCTCGACGCTCTCCAGCGCGTTGAGCGAGGCCACCAGGTCCGCCACACCGCCGGCGGTGGTGCCCGGCATCAGGAGAACCTCGAAGTAGAGGTTCAGGTCCGCCAACTGACGCCCGCTCCGTGCCTCACCCGAGGCCTTGCGTGCGGCCAGGACGTCCTCGTCCTCCTGGAACACGCGGGAGAGGGCGCCCGCGCGGGGAGCACGCTCGAGCAGGGCTTGAGCCGCCTTCACGCTCGCCTCGATGCGGGCCTCGTCCAGGCCGCGGGAGAGCAGCAGGGCACGCTCCGCCGCGCCACGCTCCGCGGACAGGGGGAGCACGCGGTTGCCGCGCAGGCGGACGTGGCTGCCCTCGTGGAACTTGACGACGAGCCGTTCGACATACGTGTTGGCGGGCAGCTCGCGGCCGGTGTGCTTCACGACGGCCGCGCGCAATTGCAGGCTCGAGCTGGCCTTGGGGGCCGGGGCCTCGGAGGCATCGGGCTGGCTTCCCGTCACGCCGCAGCCAGCAGCGACGAGCAACTGGACGGCTACGAGAACAAATCGGTTCCGCATGGGTATCTCTTGATGTTGACGCTACGTTGAGTTGGAACAGGCCCCTGTCACCGGGGGGGTCCACTCTAAACGTGTCTGCCATAATGAATCGAGAAATTTAAGCATAAAAAGGATATTGAGTATAAAAGGATAGGCATAAGAAGGATGGGAGCGCGATTGAAGGGGACGAGGGAGAGCGGAAAGGCAGAGGAGAGCTGCTGACGAGTGGAGGAGGGCGGGTGTGCCACGTCGGTGCGACCCTTGCCGCCTTTCCCATGAGGACGCAGCAGGCAACGACAGGCAGGGTTTGGAGCGGCTATGCCGCTAGGGGCCGGGGCGCTCCACCTGGCGCGTCCCAGCCTCCGTCCCATCCGTCTCCCAGACGGCAGGCTCACGGACCTGGGAATGTAGCGGTTGAGGAGGCACCGCTTCCATGGTCCGCCCCCCCCCTGAAGGGGCGGTACCCCAAGCACCACTGGCCGGATGAGCCGCTCTCCGCTCACCCCCGGCGGTGGTCGCGCCGGTACGCTCCTGGCGCAATCCCTCCCCAGCGTTTGAAGGCCCGGTTGAACGAGGCCTCGCTCTGGTAGCCGATGGTCTCCGCGACCTCGCTTAGGGGCAGCTCGCTCTCCCGCAGGAACTGGGCGGCCTTCGTCATCCGCCACCGCGCGAGGTACTCCAACGGGGGCTCCCCCACGAGCGCGCTGAAGCGCGCGGCGAAGCCGGAGCGTGAGAGGGCCACGGCCGTCGCGAGGCTCTCGACGGTCCACGGGTCGGCGGGCCGCTCGTGGATGAGCGAGAGGGCCTTCCTGATTTGCGGATCCGCGAGCGCGCACAGCCCGTGCTCCTGGCATTGGCTTCCCGCGATGTGCGCCCGCAGCGCCTGCACGAGCAGGATGTCCGCGAGCCGGCTCATGATGACGGTCGCCCCCGGGCTGGACGAGGCGCTCTCCGCGATGAGCAGCTGCACCGTCGACGCCAGCGTGGGGGAGGTCTTGGGGTCGTCCGCGGTGAAGTGGATGACGCGCGGAAGCCCCTCGAACAACGGTGTACGAGGCACGGCACCGAGCCGGAAGGAACCCGCGACCAGGGCCGTCCGGGCTCCATCTCCGCCGAGCCGGATGGGCCCCACCCCACGGGCCCGCTGGCACTCGCCACGCGCGAGGTCGTGGAGGGGACTTCCCTCCGCATCACGGATCGCGTGTGCTCCGCCGTGCGGAAGCAGGGCGAGATCTCCCGCCGACAGGATGATGGCACCCTCGACGCCCTCCACCTCCAGGCGGGCGCCTCCTCGCGCGATGACGACGATGTGCGCACCGGGGCTCCCGGGGAACCGGATTCCCCAGGGTGCATGCAGCTCGAAGCGGCCGTACATGAGGGTCGCCAGGCGCATCGTGTCCAGTACGTCCGCGAGGACATCCGTTACCGGCTCGTCCAGGGCGTCTGGACGATCGGTCAATTCTTTTGGACTGGATGACATGGCACGTCCATAGCGGCCCCGGCATTTTCTGTCCACGCAAGCCGCTTTCCCAACCCCTCCAAGGAAGAGCCATGTCCAACCAATCGAATCTCCTCTCCCCCTTCCGCCTGGGCCGTCTCGAGCTGAAGAACCGGATGGTGATGGCGCCGATGACGCGCAGCCGGGCGCTCGTCGACGGCAATGTGCCCAACCCCCTGGCGGTGACCTACTACGTGCAGCGCGCCTCGGCGGGGCTGCTCATCACCGAGGGGACCCAGGTCAGCCCCCAAGGCGTGGGGTACATCCGCACGCCCGGCATCCACTCGCCCGAGCAGGTGGCCGGCTGGAAGAAGGTGACGGACGCCGTCCATGCGGCGGGCGGGATCATCTACGCCCAGCTGTGGCACGTCGGGCGCATGTCGCACCCGGACTTCCATGACGGCCAGTTGCCCGTGGCGCCCTCCGCCATCCCCATCGACGGCGAGGTCTTCACGTTCAAGGGCAAGACGCGCATGGTGACGCCACGAGCGCTCGAGACCCACGAGCTTCCCGGCATCGTCGAGCAGTTCCGGCGCGCGGCCGAGAACGCCAAGGCGGCGGGCTTCGATGGTGTCGAGCTGCACGGCAGCAATGGCTACCTGCTCGACCAGTTCCTGCGGGATGGCTCCAACCAGCGCACGGATGCCTATGGCGGCAGCATCGAGAACCGGGCGCGCCTGCCGCTGGAGGTGGCGCGGGCGGTGGTGGGTGTCTGGGGCGCCGAGCGGGTGGGCTACCGGCTCTCGCCGCAGCCGTATCCCTACGGCGGCATGACGGACTCCAACCCGGCCGAGACGTTCACCTACATGGCTCGCGAGCTGAACACGTTGAAGCTTGGCTACCTGCACGTGACGGAGGCCGTGTCGGGCAAGTCGGCGCCGAGCCCGGAGCAGCGCATCACCCCGCTGCTGCGCAAGGCCTTCCAGGGCGCCTTCATCGTCAACGGCGGTTATGACGCGCGGACGGGTGAGGCGGCCATCGCCCGGGGGGAGGCGGACCTCGTGTCCTACGGCGTGCCGTTCATCTCCAATCCGGACCTGCCGGAGCGCTTCCGCAACGAGGCCCCGCTCGCCCAGGCGGACTTCGCCACCTTCTACAGCGGCGAGGAGAAGGGCTACACGGACTACCCGGCGCTGCGCTGACCTTCTCCCAGGGGCTGCCGCGGGAGAAGCGCACCTACGCTCAGGCGAAGCTGCCGCTCGTGCGCCGCGGCCAGGGGTCTCACTTGCTGGCGGCTTCCGCGGCGGCCTCGGTCACGTCCAGCCGGGCCTTCCACGGGTCGGGCCGTGCCACCGGCTCTCCGCTCGCCGAGAAGTCCAGGAGCACGTCCGCGGTGGGCTCGTAGCGGGGCCACGGGGGCAGGCCCTGCCCGTTCGGATCGCCCGTCCTGGCGAAGTTGGCGAAGTAGGCGTTGGCCGCGCGTGCCACCTGGCGGTCGCGCTCGCTCGTCTTCGCCTCGTACTTGAGCCCGACGGTGTCGAACATGTAGGGGATTTCGGTCGCGTGCGGAGCCCCGGTCTTCCACTCGTCGCGCATGGAGTCGGCGACATAGGAGAAGCGGTAGTGCCAGGAGGGCACCCCCTGCGAGGCCGCGACGCGGGCCGTGAACCGCGCGGGCTCGAGCATGAGGCGATCCATGCCGGTGAGGGCGACCAGGGTTCTCACGTCGGCGGTTCCGGCGGGGTCATAGGTAGCACGAGCCGCCGCCTTGTCCGGGAAGGGGGTGAACACCTCGTCCTTGGTCCGGGCGAAGCCGAAGCCGATGTCCGCGCTGGTGGCGCCCACCATGACGGGCACCCGCGCCCAGCGGCCAGCGCGATAGGCGGCGTCCGGCCACTCGACGACGAGCTGCCCGTCGAGCATCGGGCCCGAGTAGGTGGGCACGTTCATGGTCATCAGGCTGAGATCTCCGAGCCGCTCCACCGGCAGGGCGCGCAGCGCGGCCAGGGCCTCCGGACCGGTCTGCTGGATGCCGACGCTCCTGGCGAACTCCACGCCGATCGACTCCGCCGAGCGCGGTCCTCCCGGCGTGTCTTCACTCAACCTGCTCCCGCCGAGCAGCGGTCCGCGCCCTCCGCCCGACATGATGATGGCCTTGTGGAACAGCTCTCGGGACTTCGGCGAGGTCAGCAGGGTGTGGACCGAGGCACCGCCAGCGGATTCGCCGAAGACGGTCACGTTCTCCGGGTCTCCCCCGAAGGCGGCGATGTTGTCGCGCACCCATTCCAGGGCGGCGATCTGGTCCATGTAGCCGAAGTTGCCGGTGGGCGCGCCTCCAGCCTCGGCCGTCAGCGCCGGGTGGGCGAAGAAGCCCAGCCGTCCGAGGCGGTAGTTGAAGCTGACCAGCACCAGGCCCTGCCGGGCGAACCGTGAGCCGTCGTACACGGACGGGGACGCGCCGCCGTTCACGAAGCCGCCGCCGTAGATCCACACCATCACCGGCAGCTTGCCGTCCGCGGGCGCGTCGGCCGGGCGCCAGACATTGAGCGTCAGGCAGTCCTCGGCGGGTGGCGTGCCCAACGGGGCGGCGTCGCCCGCGAAGGGGACCTGCATGCAGTCGTGACCGAAGGCGGTGGCCTGGCGCACGCCGCTCCACTGCTGGACGGGTTGGGGCGGGCGCCAGCGCAGGTCGCCCACGGGAGGCGCGGCGAAGGGGATGCCCTTGAAGGACAGGACACCGTCCCGCACCGCGCCCTGCAAGAGGCCTCCGGAGACGCGCAC
The DNA here is from genome assembly GCF_024623785.1 of Archangium lipolyticum. Classification (NCBI taxonomy): domain Bacteria; kingdom Pseudomonadati; phylum Myxococcota; class Myxococcia; order Myxococcales; family Archangiaceae; genus Archangium; species Archangium lipolyticum. Next base: position 99,494 of record NZ_JANKBZ010000037.1, on the reverse strand, counting down.
CTGATGGGACTCGGTGGCCCGGGGGACCGTGGCGCACCCGGAGAGCACCCCCGTCAACGCCGCCAACATCACCCTCGATGACTTCATGTCTTCCTCCTCCATCGAAGCCGAAGCTGGGCGCCCCAACGTCCTCTATGACTGGATGCCGAGCACGCCTTCCACGATGCGTTGCTCGAGGAATCTTGCCTGTTCCACCTCTGGCAGTCCCGACAGGAGCCGCACCCGGCGCTTGCCACGGATCACGGCATGGAGGGAGTAGGAGGAACGGCTGGCTCCATTCTTGTCCTGGAATGTCCTGCTCTCGACGAGGACACCCGACACCTCCGCCGCGCGGAACGTCCGGCCTCCAGGCCAGGGGAGGGGCTCATGGCGGATGCTCAGGCGCGAGGCATCCACCTCGAGGTAGGTGCGATTCAGGAGTCCGGCCGCCACCCCGTAGCCGATTCCCATGAGGAGCAGCGCGGCCAGCGGCCCCGCCCTCGTGGCTCCCTCCGAGAAGGAGTCGACCACGGCGAAGAGGGCGAAGGCGGCCCAGACCGCCGCGAAGAAGTAGATGCCGGGATACAGCTGACGCCACCGCCACCAGACCGTCGTCGAGCGGCCATCCTGGTCGTCATGGAGGATGTGGAAGGAGGACGGGCGCTGGGGCGAGGAGGGCATCCCCTCCACCTTAGCGCGTGACCTCACCTGGCTTCGGCCTCATGGGAACATGCGGCTTTCGGAGATTTTCCCAGGAAAGTTGTTCTGTCCGAGATGCTTTCTTTGTCTTGGAGAAAGTGAGAATCTGGCTCCCCCCATTTTCAAGGAGCTGGTGCATGCGCTCGAAGCTGCGGTCCACGTTCATGACGATGATGTTGGGAGTCGCGCTGTCGGAAGGGGCCGCGTACGCGGAGAGCCCTCGGGAGCCCGCCGATGCGTCTGTCCGTGCCGACCCGCCGAGGGGCGCGAGCGCGGTGCGCTGGTCGGAGGACCTGACGACGGGAGAGGGCACGGGCGAACTGGTGAGCACCCGGGACGGTCTGCTGTTCGAGCCCTACGCCGTCATGCGCAGACCCGAAGGGCAGCTCAGCCTCACGGGCCTCTACACCTTCCCGGCGCGGAGGCTGGAGCAGCCGGTGGACACGATCCGTCCGGTGCTCCAGACGAAGGCGCTCCTGGGGACGGGGGTCGAGGTGGACGTCCGCGTGCGGACGGAGAGCGGCGCCTGGACGGAGTGGCGCACCTCCAGCGCGGGAGAGGCCGTGCGCCTGCCGCGGGCGGGCACGGAGGTGCAGGTGAGGCTCGCGCTGCTGGCGGACGAGCACGGCCGCGGTCCGGTGGTGCGCGAGGTGGCGCTGGAGGGAACGCTGGAGGGGGGCCCCTCCGAGGCGGACCTCCAGCCGCTGGCCGCGTTGACCTACCGCATCTTCGCCACGCGCGAGGGGCTGGTGGGCGGAACCACGGCGAACGGACACGTCATCAAGTCGTACGACCGCTTCGTGGCGCTGCCGTCGCGCCGGGCGCTCGCGAGCAACGGAGGCTCCGAGTACCAGGTGCGCGTGTGCTACCCGGTGACGGGCAAGTGCACGACGGCTTCCGTCTGGGACGTGGGGCCCTGGAACACGAAGGATGACTACTGGAATCCCTCGAGTGTCCGCGAGATGTGGAAGAACCTGCCGCAGGGCAAGCCCGAGGCGCAGGCCGCGTACCAGGACGGCTACAACGGCGGGTTGGATCAGTTCGGGCGCCGGCCGGCGAATCCCGCGGGCATCGACCTGGCGGATGGGACGTTCTGGACGGACCTGGGGATGAGCAACAACGACTGGGTCAACGTGACGTACCTGTGGACGTCGGGCGGTGGGACGACCACGGGCCTCATCATCGACAGCAACAACACCAACAACGACTCCACCAAGGGCTACATCCAGCTGACGGGCACGAGCTGGACCTCGTCCACGAACGTGGCGGGCTACTACGGCTCGGGCTACTACGCCTCGCCCACGGCGGCGGTGTCGGAGCCGGCGACGTTCTGGTTCTACCTGCCGGCGGCGGCCACCAAGACGATCGACGCGTGGTGGACCTCGGCGAGCGACCGCTCGACGACGGCGCCCTTCATCGTCTGGAACGCCAGTGGAACCAAACTGGCGACGGTGAACGTGAACCAGCAGCTCAACGGTGGCAGGTGGAACACGCTCGGCACGTGGAGCTTCACGGCGGGCTGGAACAAGGTGCAGCTGAGCCGCTGGACCACGGCGGGCTCCTACGTCATCGCCGACGCCATCCAGGTGCGGTGAGGACCCGGCCGCGCCCACCTACTTCTCGCTGGTGACGACCTGACAGCTGTGCCTGTCCGAGCTCAGGTCCGTGGGGCGGCACTGGAGCACGGGCGCGCCAGCCTTGGGGGAGCCGCGCAGCGGCTGGAGCTTCTTGGAGAGCGTGCAGCTCGGCGCGTTGGGGTTTCCCCAACCGCAGGAGGCCGCGGTCATGCGCTCGAGGGGCTTCCACTTCGCGACACGGCTCTTCTCCTCGTCACACACTTCCTCCTCGGGTCCCGGCTTGATGCACCGGAACGCGAACCTCGCCGTGTCGCTCGCGGGCGCCAGCCGCTCACACCACCGGCGGATGACCACCCGCCGGCACGGCTCGTCCGTGGGGGTGTGCTCGTGCGACGTCTGGACGAGCTGGAACGCCCGCTGGTCCCCGCTCACCCCCACCGCGACGGAGACGCGATCGTCGCTGCCGGGGCCATGGGTCCAGAAGGGGCGCAGCTCCTCGTTGGCCCGGCGTGCCTGCTCTCCCCCCAGGAAGGGTGCGCGTGCGACGGTGTCGATGTCGCAGCGCTTGCAGCTCACCACCTCACGCCGCAGGGCCACGGGAGTGGGGGGAGGTTTCCCCGTGCGGAGCCATTGCACCTCCACGTCGTCGGCCTGGACCTGCCGGGTCCGCGTGCACAGCCTCACGCTCGTGGGCTGGCCGTGGGCGTACACCAGGTAGTCGTTGCCCCGCTTGAAGGGGAAGGAGCAGTCACCTCCGCCGCCGGACGGGAGCTCGAGCTGGGTGCCGGCCGCGAGCTCTCCCTTGAGCACCTCCAGGACCTGCACGGTCGCGATGCCGCGGTTGCGCAGCCCATCGGACGCCTGGACGCGGGCGAGATAGATGTGGCTCGCCTTGTCCCGGGCGGTCCGGAGCGCCTGGGCGAGGGAGGTATTGTCGGGCTCGGTCACGCACCGGCAGGCCTGGGCCAGTGGGGGCCACAGCCCCAGGAGAACACCGAACACCACGACGGCCAGTCTCATCACCATGTCAGCTCCTCGCCATGAAGCGGGTGAAGGCGAGGAAGGCTGCCCGGTTCGAGGTTGCGCCGCCAGGGGCTCCGAGGTCACCCCTCTGGCTGTACCTCCGGAACCCGCTCCGTCTCGCGTGAGGTGTCCACCCAACTGGCACTGGCCACGACGAAGGTCAGGAAGACCACGAGCATTCCGAGCGCGAGGGACAGGCCCGCCACGTCCGCCACGAAGCCCACCAACGGAGGGCCGGCGAGGAAGCCGCCATAGCCCGCGGTGGACATGGCGGCGATGGCCAGGCCCGAGGGCATGCCCGGCGTGCGGCCGGCGGCGCTGAACATCTGGGGGCTCATGTTGGACAGGCCCAGGCCCATGCAGCCGAACCCGACCACCGCGGCGAGGGGATGGTGGAGCAGCAGGGCCGCGCCCAGACCCCCGGCGGCCAGCACCCCTCCGGTGCGCAGCAGGGTCACGGGGCTGAAGGCCGCGGCCAGCCGATCCCCCACCAGCCGTCCGGCGGTCATGGTCAGCGAGAACACGGCGTAGCCCGCCCCCGCCAGGTGCGTGTCGGCGTTCAGCGCGTTGCGCAGGTAGACGGCGCTCCAGTCCGCCACGGCGCCCTCGGCGAGCAGGACGAGGAAGGCCAGCGCCCCCAGCATCAGCAGCGGCCCGCGCGGCATCACGAAGAAGGGGGTGTTGCCGCCACTCCCGGCCGAGCCCGGCCCCAGGAAGCGCGTGGCGAGGGCGACGAGCAGCAGCCCCGCTCCCGCCGCCACCACCATGTGCGTGGCCGGGGCGAGGCCCAGCTTGAGCGCCAGCATGGAGCACCCGGCGCCCACCAGACCCCCGAGGCTGAACAGGGCATGCAGCGAGGAGAGGATGGGCCGGCCCATCCAGTTCTCGACGGCCACGCCATGGGCGTTCATCGACACGTCCATGGCGCCATTGGCGGCGCCGAAGGCCATCAAGGACAGCACGAGCAGCAGCTGGCTGGGCGCGCGCACCGGCAGGGCCGCCAGCACGCAGAAGAGCACGGAGGCGGCGAGCGTCACGCGGACGCTGCCCCACTTCCCGATGAAGATGCCCGTGAGGGGCATGGACACCAGCGCTCCCCCGGCGACGGCGAGCAGCGCCAGCCCGAGCTCTCCGGCGCTCAGGCCCAGCCGCGCCTGGACGGTGGGGATGTGCGGCACCCAGCTGGCGAAGGCGAAACCATTGACGAAGAAGATGGTGGCGATGGCGCTCCGGCGGACCAGCGCCAACTTCGCGTCGACGGGAAGGCTCGTGGCGTTCATGCGGTGAGGATCCTCAATTGGAGCTTGTGGAAGGGGGCGAGGAGGGCCTCGGTGCCGCTGGCCTCCGTCACCAGGGTGGTCAACCGGCTGGCGGGCGCCACCACGAAGGGCGACACGGTCCCGAGCTTGTCCGCGGTGAGCACGGCGGCGGTCTCGGCCGCGCTCTCGATCATGGCGCGCTTGATCGTCGCCTCCTCGGCGTACGCGGTGGAAATGCCTGTCTCGGGATGCAGGCTGCACACGCCCAATAGACAGAGGTCCGCCCGCACGCGGCGCAGGGCCTCCACCGTGTCGGCGCCCACCAATGTCAGGGCTCCTGGGTGCAGCCGGCCTCCGACCAGATGGACCTCGAGGCCCGAGTAGTCGGCCAGCGCCACCGCCACGGGAGGGCTGGGAGTAATGATGGTGGCGCGCAGGTCCGCGGGCAGCGCGCGCGTCACCTCCAACAGCGTGGTGCCTCCATCGATGAACACCACCTGTCCGGGACGGATCAACCCGGCCGCCACACGGGCCACGGCCTGCTTCGCGGGTTGAGGCGTTCCGAAGGCCCGGCCCACGGACCCCTGGGTGATGGGCAGCGCCCCTCCATGCACCCGCTTGAGCAGGCCCGCCTCGTCCAGGTCCCTCAGGTCCCTCCGGATGGTGTCCTCGGAAACCTGCAACATCCGGCACAAATCCGTGGCCAGCACCCGGCCCCGGAGTCCGAGCTGCTCGAGGATGAGACGCCGCCGCTCATCGGGCAGCAGGACGGGGGCGGGTGCTTCGGGGACCACTGGAGGCTGCGGACTCATGCGTTCATCCTTCGTGTGGATGCATCTTCGTGCGTGTTTGTCGTCGAAATCAAGGGGGATGTGCGGGAAATTCGTTATTTTCGGGCGGAATCCATGAGATTCAGGCACGCGCCGACACGAACGCGCGGTTTCGTGCGGCTCCGGTACGCGGGGAGGGCGGGGAGGCGTTGACCCGATTTGTTCGCCAGCTCCCTCTTTACCGCCAACAAGAGGATGCGCGCCGCGTGGCCCGGCCAGGGCCGCGGCGTCTCTCTGTCTGTCCCGCGTGCTCGCGCGCGCGACGTTGACTCTCGTGTCAGTGATTGATGGTTTGAAAATGGCATTTCCGTCACATGTATTGCGCCGTGCCTGCCATTGGCGCGGGGGGAAATTTTCAATGACAGGCCATCCAATCTTCTCGCTGGCAAAGAAAGAACATCCGGCAACTTCATGTCACTTGCGCCGTCGGAAACCTTACGTATAAATCCCCGCGAACCAAGCGGGAGCGGGGATAGCCGTAATACGGGTTTTCGCGGTTCCGTAAAAGTTCATCAACAGGAGGCAAGACAATCGTGGGAACTGCAGCCCAGTCCGTGGTGCAGGACGGTGAGAAGTTCGTTCAGCGGGACGTGCGTAAAAACATCTATTACGACGTCAGTGACCTGGTCATGGAGCGGGGACAGGGAGTCTATCTCTATGACTCGAATGGTAAGGAATACATCGACTGCGCGTCGGCGACCTTCAACCTGATCCTCGGCTATTCCAACCACGAGGTGCTCTCGGCGGTGAAGAAGCAGGCGGACAGCCTGGTTCACGTCACCTCGAGCTTCCAGACGGGGCCCATCAACGAGGTGGTCCAGCGGCTGGTGGACCTGGCGCCCAAGAACCTGACGAAGGTGCACCCGAAGGTCTGCAGCGGCTCCACCGCGAACGAGGGCGCCATCAAGATGGCGCAGAACTTCAACGGCGGCCGTGACGTCATCTCCCTGTTCCGCAGCCACCTGGGACAGACGATGATGATGGCGAGCCTGTCGGGCAATGCCTTCCGCAAGGAGCCGTTCCCGAACCTGTTCCCGGGCGGCATCCACGTGCCGGACCCCTACTGCTATCGTTGCTTCTACAAGCAGAAGCCGGAGACGTGCAATTTCCTGTGCGTCGAGCGCATCAATGACTTCATCGACTATGGCAGCACCGGCAAGGTGGCCTGCATGGTGGTGGAGCCCATCTCCGGCAACGGCGGCAACGTCATGCCGCCCCAGGGCTACTTCCAGGCGCTCAAGAAGCTGTGTGACGAGCGTGGCATCGCGCTCATCTTCGACGAAATCCAGACGGGCTTTGGCCGCACCGGCCACATGTTCGCCGCGGACTACTATGGTGTGCAGCCGCACATCATGACCGTGGCCAAGGGCCTGGGTGGCACCGGCTTCCAGATCGCCGCCATCATGACCGAGGAGAAGTACGGCGGCCTCGAGGGGCACCACCACTCCTTCACCTATGGCGCCAACGTGCTGGCCGCGGCCGCCGCCGCCAAGACGCTGGAGATCATCGCCCGGCCCGGCTTCCTCTCCAACGTGCGGGTGGTGAGCGAGTACATCATGAGCCGCCTGCACAAGATGAAGGAGCGCTTCTCCTTCATCGGCGACGTGCGCGGCGCGGGCCTGATGATCGGCATCGAGATCGTCGACCAGGACGGCGATCCGGATGTGGCGCTCACCAACAAGATCGCCAAGAGCGGCATGCACTACGGCATCATCCTGCGCACCTCGCGCTACGGGTTCGGCAACGTCTTCAAGATCCGCCCGCCGCTCATCATCACCCCGGACGAGGCCGTCAAGCTGTGCGACCAGCTCGAGCAGTGCCTGGCGGAGGTGAAGAAGTAATGCGGCAATACCTCATCGAGATGGCCGCGTACGTGCGCGAGGCCGTCCTCAACACCAAGGGCACGCTGAAGAACCGGCAGGTCAACGGCTACTCGCCCGGTGGCGACGCGCAGTTCGACATCGACGAGGTGGCGGAGGCGGCCGTCTGGCGCTTCGCCCAGGAGCGGGGTGAGCCCATCGCCCTGTACTCGGAGGACGAGGGCCTGCGGCGCATCGGGGAGCCGAAGTACGTGCTCATCGTGGACCCCATCGACGGCACCCGGCCGGCCGCGGCCGGACTGGAGATGGCCAACATCTCCATCGCCGCCGCCCGCTTCAAGCAGGACGCGCGGATCGACGACGTGGAGTTCGCCCTGCTGCAGGAGATCAAGTCCGGGGCGTTCATCTTCGCGGACCGCTCCAAGGACGGGCTCGTCTCCGAGGGCTACCGCACGCCGGTGCCCCGGCTGTCGAGCACCACCTCGCTGGAGCGGATGTTCTGGTCCATGGAGTTCAACGGGCACCCGGCGCAGATGATGACGAAGGCCTACGGGCACATCATCGACCGGTCCGCCAACACCGGCGGCGTGTTCGTCTTCAACAGCGCCTCCTACTCCATCTCGCGCGTCGTCACCGGCCAGCTGGATGCCTACGTGGACATCGGCAACCGGCTGCTCAAGGACCACCCCGCCACGAAGGCGGACTTCGAGCGGGTGGGCAACGGGAAGGTGCTGCACCTCTTCCCGTATGACATCGCCGCCAGCGTGCTCATCGCGGAGAAGGCGGGCGTCATCATCACCGACGCCTATGGCAAGCCGCTCGGGTCCACCCTGCTGATGGACCTGTCGCCCGAGAACCAGCGCTCGTGCATCGCGGCCTCCACCCGGGAGCTCCACGGCCGGCTCCTGGACAGCATCCACTGGAAGTAACCGGAGAAGAACCCCCACATGAAAGCCATCATCTTCAAGGGCGTGAACCGCCTGGCGCTCGAGGAGCGCCCCGAGCCCGTCATCACGAACCCCGACGACGTCGTCGTCCGCATCGACTCCACGGGCATCTGCGGAACCGACCGCAACATCTACCTGGGCAACTTCAAGGCCCGCGAGGGCGTCATCCTCGGCCACGAGTCGGTGGGCGTGGTGGCGTCGGTGGGCCCCGCCGTGCGCAACTTCAAGCCGGGGGACCGGGTGATCGTCAACCCGACCCTGAACTGCGGGCGGTGTGACTTCTGCCAGCGCGGCGAGCTCAACTTCTGCGACAACAAGGCCGGCACGGAGATCGGCGTCGACCGGGACGGGACGTTCGCCTCGTACTCGCTGTTCCCCGAGCAGTTCCTCTACAAGCTGCCGAAGGGGATGGAGTTCAACCGGGCGGTGGTGGTGGAGCCGCTGGCGTGCGTGCTCAACAACGCCAAGGCGGCGAACCTGCGGGCCGAGGATGACGTGGCCATCATCGGCGCCGGGCCCATTGGCATGGTCTGGGCCCTGTACGCCCAGCGCGTGGCGCTGCGCACGACGATGCTGGAGAACAACCCCTTCCGCATCCAGTTCGCCCGCAAGCACCTGGAGCGCGTCGTCGACTCGGGCGCGGACAACGCCGTGGCCGCCGCCATCTCCGCCAACGGCGGGCGCAAGTTCCGCGTCGTGGTGGACACCACGGGCGTGATGCTGGAGCGCTCGCTGGAGCTGGTCTCCAAGGGCGGGTGCGTGGTGCTGATGGGCTTCAACGCGGGCTACAAGGCCACCATCCACCCGCTCACCCTCGTGGGCAACGGCATCCGCATCATCGGCGCCGGCGACTACAACAGCCAGATCTTCCCCGCCGCCATCGACCTGGCCGCCACGCTGCCTCTCGAGAGCCTGGTGACGCACCAGGTGGAGCTGAATGAGTACGAGAAGGCCTTCGGGCTGATCGCCGGTGGCCAGAACAACGCGGCGTACGGGGCGATGAAGGTCGTCATCCGCTCCTAGGCCTCCGGGGGGAACACAGCCATGCAGCAGGGACGAAGCGTGCGGTTCGAGGACGGTGTCCTGGTGGTCGACGGCGCCGAGCGCCTGATGATCTCCGGGGACTACCCCTACTACAGGGACCGGCCCGAGCAGTGGGCGGCGAAGCTGGCGGAGCTGCGTGACGCCGGCATCCAGGTGGTGACGTTCTCCATCCCCTGGCGCCACCACGTGGAGGAGGGGGAGGGGAGCCGGCGCTTCGTCTTCTCTGGCGGTCCCGAGGACAACCGGGACCTCCTGGGCTTCATCGAGCAGCTCGGCCGGGCCGGGCTGCTGGGGCTGGCCAGAACAGGGCCATTCGTGGATCCGGAGGAGCGGATGGGGGGGCTTCCGGATCACGTCGGGCCCGCGTATGGGGGGGCCTCGCCCGCGGTGCTCTCCGCCGAGGGCACGCCGCTGCTCTTCCAGGGGCTGGCGCTCCCGTCCCCGCTGGCACCCGCCTTCCTCGCGGAGACGAAGGAGTGGCTGCGAGCCCTGACGAACGAGGTGCTCGCGGACCGGCTCTACCCGCGAGGGCCACTGCTGGGCGTGCAGCTGGGCCACGAGGGGCTCTATGGCGACGCCGCCATGGCGCTCGGAGCCTTCGATTACTCCGCGCCGGCCCTTCAGGGCTTCCGGCGCTTCCTGGCCCGCAAGTACCGCGTCATCGACGCGTTGAACGAAGCGCATGGCACCACCTGGAAGTCCTTCGGGGAGGTGCCTCCGGTGAAGGGCTGGGGGGGCATGGCCACCCTGGGCGCCTGCCTCGACTGGGGCGAGTGGTGCGGGCATTACCTGGGAGAGGTGCTCCAGGAGTGGGGAACGGGCCTGCCGGGCTCGTGCCCGAGGCTCGTCAGCCTCCCGCCTCCCGGCCGGGCCGGGCTCGACGCCTGGCTCGGACGCGTCCGGCCCGAGCGCCTGCGCGGCATGCAATACGGCTTCACGCGCGGGACGGGCGATGTCGTGGGGGACGAGGGTGCCTTCCTCGGCGCCGTGCTGGCCGCCCGCCGGCAGCGCGGGCCCGACCTGGAGGTGGCTCCCAGCGCCCAGGCCTATTCCGCCCTGCTCGCGCTCGCCTCCGGGGCCACGGGCATCAGCGTTCCCACCGGAGCGCGCGGCGCCACCTCCAAGACGCTCTCGCTGCTCACGGACTTCCTGAGCCACGAGGGCCAGTCGCTGCCGCGCCGTGCCCACCGCGCCGAGCTGGCCTGGGGCGTCTACACTTCCTACAACTTCCTGGCGGCGTGGGAGCCGCCGTCCGCTCCGCGCTACAAGGGGCTGCGTCTGCCGCAGCCGGCCACGGAGGCGCTGGAGCACTTCGCGGCGGATTGCCTGGCTCAGGGGGTGGACTTCCGGCTGGTGGACTTGGAGCAGGCCTCAGCGCAGGAACTGGCTTCCTGTCCCCGCATCGTGCTGGCCGGCAGCTTCTTCATGTCCGAGGCCCTGCAGGAGAAGCTGGCCGACTACGTGGAGAAGGGAGGGCTGCTGGTGGTGTGTGGAGAGAGCCCGCTCTTCGACGAGCGGCTGCGCATCTGTGAGATCTTCCAGGAGCGCGTCCTGGGCCACCACTTCCAGGGCAAGGAATCGGTCCAGAGCGTGAAGGGGCTGCCGGGTGAGGTGGCGTGCCGTCCGCTGGGACTGCCCGAGGGAGCCGAGCCGTTCATGGCCTCTCCGGCCGGAGTGCACGGCTACCGGGTGCGGCGGGGCGAGGGTTACGCGCTCTACCTGGACGTGCGCGCGGGTCCCGGCGTCTTCCGCCGGGTGCTGGAGGTGCTGGGGCTGGGGGGAGCGCCCATGGGGCCACGGGCCTTCGTCACGGAGTACGTGGGCGAGGAGGATGCCTGGCTCTTCGCGCTGGGCCGAGGCAGGGGCGGGACGGTGAAGCGCACGTTGCTCGGTGTGCCGCTGGAGCTGGAGCTGGCGGACCAGGGCTGTGCGGTGGTGAAGGTGCGGCGGGGCCGGATCGCCGGCTGCTTCGTCCAGGGGCGCGATGAGCAGTCGGGGCGAGGCGCGCCCGTGCGTGTCCGGTACGGGGGGGAGGAGCTGTCCACGGACGTACCCTGCGACCTGTCGGCCATCTCGGAGGATGACGGCCTGCGCGTGCGGTGGGTCTCTGGTGGAGCTCCGGTCCGGGTGCGTGTGCCAGGCAAGGGCGAGCCCAGGTCCTGAAGCCCACGAGGGCCCTGGTGCTCGCGCTGCTCCGCGGCACCAGGGCCCTCGTGTTCAATCGAGCGCTACGACTCAGTCGAGCTGCTTCTTGATGCGGATGTTGCGCAGCTGGAAGTGGATGTTGCCACCCTGGTCACCCCAGGCGGGCAGCATCTCCATGACGGAGCTGACCTTGGTCTTGTCCCAGGAGGCCGGGTAGGACGGGTCGGAGAAGGGCATCTTCACCGTCGTCCACGTTCCGACCTCCGGGTGGCCGACGAGGTTCTTCAGGTCGCCCGTCGCGCAGCTGTCCGGCTTGCGGTTGCAGATGCTCTTCACCCAGAAGTCCTGGGTGGTGGCGCCGTAGTCGAGCACCCGCAACTCGAACTGCACGCCGCCCGTCTCGGCGATGGCGGTGACGTCCATCAGGTTCGGCTCCTTGAGCCCGAAGGCGAAGCCGCCGTTGCCGCCGCCCTCCTTGAGGCCCTTCATGTCGACGTCGATGACCTTCTCACCGCCGCCGATGTCGAAGTCGGGGGTCACCGTCAAGGTGCCCGTCGTGCCACTGGTCCACCCGTTGGGCGTGGCGAAGAGCGCGGTGTCGGAGATGCCGTTGACGTAGACGTCCTTGTCGCCGGTGATGGCGATGGGGGCGGGGGGCGGCTCGCCGCCGGTGCAGCTCACGTTGCCAGCCCGGTTCGGCTCCCAGCGGATGTTGGCGAGCACCAGGTCCAACGTGGCCGTGGTGTAGAGCAGGAAGGGCGAATTCACGTTGCTGAAGTCCAGGCCCGTCTGCTCGAAGCAGGAGAGGGGGACGGCGAGCTCGTTCCAGCCCTTGCCCTCCAGGTTCCTGAGGGGGGCGGTGAGCTGGATCTCCCCGAGGCACGGGTAGATGCAGTGCGCGGAGAGGTTCACCTGGGCGGCCGGCGCCACGTTCACCTTCACGGAGAAGACGAGCGCGCCATTGGAGTTCAGGTAGGACTGGAGGTCTCGGCCGACGTTGCCGTTCTTGTTCTGCATGTAGACCTGACCGGTGCCGCTGAACTTGACGTTGACGGCGGCCCACTGGATGCCGCCCTGGTCGTCGACGGGGGTGACGCTGAGCTCATTGGGAGCGAGGCTCGTGGTGTTGCTGGTGCTCTGCGCCACGTCGATGCCGCCCCAGTTGGACGGCGCGCCAATGCGCATCACCCAGTCGTCCTGGTTGGCGCGGTCGAAGAGGGACAGCGGCACGTCGGTGGTGCCGCCGCCGCCCGGCGTCATGCTGCAGCCGTGGGTCTGGGTCGTCTCCTCGAGGGCGCCCAGCTCCTGGGGCTGGGCGTAGGTCAGCCCGTAGCCGTAGGCGAAGAGCGGGTCGTAGTTGGCATCCCCCTTGTTGAGCGAGACCTGGCAGGGGGCCTTGGGCCACGAGTAGGACAGCTTGCCGTGGAAGTCGTAATCGATGGAGCCGTCGTCCTTGCGGAACAGCACGTCCGTCATGCCCTCGCCCTCGGTGCCGGGCAGCCACGCGGCGACGAAGGCATCCGACACGTTGAGCTCCTTGTTGGTGTAGAGCGGACGGCCGGAGAAGAGCACGGTGACGATCTTCTTCACGCCCTTGGCCTTGAGGCTCTGCAGCAACGTGTAGTCCTCGGGGCGCAGCCGGGCGAGCTCCAGGGTCTTGGTCCTGCCGATGTCACCCTGGCCCTCGGCGTAGGGCGTCTCGCCGATGACGACCACGGCGGCGTCATAGGTGGCATCCGCCTTGGCCCCATCCGCGCTGGTGTCGAGCGTGGCGTTGGGGGCGATCTTCTGGATGGCCCGCCAGAGGGTGGTGCCGCCGCCGAAGTCGGCGTTGGTGGTGTCCGTGCCCTGCCAGGTGATGGACCAGCCGCCGGACTGGTTGGACAGGCTGTCGGCGCTCTTGCCCGCCACGAGCACCTTGGCGGTGCGCGACAGGGGCAGGGTGCCGCCGTTGTTCTTGAGGAGCACCAGCGACTTGCGGACCGCCTCGCGGGCCACGGCGCGGTTCTCGGCGGTGCCCACCTGGCGCGAGGTGCGCTGCGAGGGCTTGGGCTTCTCGAAGAGGCCGGCGCGGTACTTCACGCGCAGGATGCGGCGGACCGCGTCATCCAGACGCTCCTGGGGAATCTCCCCGCTCCGCACGGAGGCGAGGGTGTTGGTGATGAAGGCCTTCCAGTCATCGCGGTAGGGCACCATCACCATGTCCACGCCGGCGATGATGGCCTGCGGGCAATCGCCGTTGGTGCAGTCCCGGGGCGAGTCGCTGTTCTCCTTGGTGATCTGCCCGATGCCGTTCCAGTCGGAGATGACGAAGCCGTCGAAGCCCATCTTGGTCTTCAACACGTCCGTCAGCAGGTACTTGCTGCCGTGCATCTTGTAGGCCTTGGCGTCGTCGCCCTTGGCCGCGTCCCGCCAGCTGTTGAACGAGGCCATGATCGTCTGGGCCCCGGCCGCGAGCGCCGGGAAGTAGCCGCGGCCATGGATGTCGCGCAGCTCCTTCTCGGTGACCTGGGTGATGCCCTGATCCTTGCCCTCCTTGGTGCCGCCGTCGCCCAGGAAGTGCTTGGCCGAGGCGAGCACCCGCTCGTTGGCCTTCGCGTCCTTGCCGAGCTGGCCCTGGAGCCCCTTGACGATGCGGCCGGCGTAGGACTCGACGATGGCGGGGTCCTCGGAATAGCCCTCGTAGGTGCGGCCCCAGCGGTCGTCGCGCACGACGGCGAGCGTCGGCCCGAAGGCCCAGTCCAGGCCGGTGTGGGCCACTTCGCGCGCCGTCACCTCGCCGATGCGCTCGAGCAGGTCGGGGTCATTGGCGGCGCCCAGGCCGATGTTGTGCGGGAAGAGGGTGGCGCCCTTCACGTTGTTGTGGCCGTGAACTGCGTCCACTCCCCAGATGATGGGGATGCGGTGGGGATTGGAGGGATCCATCGAGGCCTCCCACAGCTGGTCGGCCAGGGTGTTCCACTGCTCCACGGTGGAGCCCTTGTTGCCGTTGGGCCACGAGCCACCGCCGTTGAGCACCGAGCCGAGGTGGTACTGCTTCACCTCGTCGGGCGTGACGTGGCCGATCTCCACCTGGGTGATCTGCCCGACCTTCTCCTCGAGCGACATGCTGGCCACGAGGGCGTCGACCTTGGCCTCGATGGCGGGGTCCTTGGGGATGGCGCTCTGGATGGCCGGCCAGTCGTCGGGAGGGGGATTGTTGGGCCCGGGCCCGGGTCCGGGCTGGGGATCCTTGCAGGCCGCGAGTGACAACAGCAGGAGGGCGGCGCGAGAGACACTCTTTCGCCGCGAGAACGACCGTTCCATGTCCATCTCCAGTTCTGGGGACGCGCTGATACCGCTGATGCGAGGGAATGGATGCACCCTGCTGTCCTCAACGGGCCAACGGGGAGGGCCAAACTAGAAGGAGATGAAAGCGCTTGCAACCAGGGCTCGCGTGACGAGGTGCGTCGAAACCTCGTGCGTTCGGACTGTCTGTTTCCGAACGCAGCGGCCACGGGCGGCTCAGGCCGCGAGCTTGTTGCTCACGTGCGGGTGGGGCACGGGCCTGTGCGTCGAAGGCAACCAGAGCAGCGGAAAGCCGATCGCCGGGTAGCGGGAGATCATCTCCCGGAGGTAGCGGTACAGGCCGAGGAGCATTGCCCCCACCATGACGAGGAGCAGGCCGTGGTGGAGCGCGGGCTGGAGGGAGGAAGGCAACAGGGAGAGGGGGATCACGAGGAGGAACAGGGCGCTCTCGGCGGTGAGCCAGAGGGGAGGCTTGTTGACGAGCTGGCGCGCGTGGACGCTGACCGCGAGGCTGCTCATGGCGATGGCGACGAGGGCGCGGGCGGAGAAGACATCGCTCCAGTGCTGAAGCCAGGCCACGTAGAGGCCGAGGATGAGCGCGGGGGCGGTGAGGATGCGCGCGTAGAAGCGGAGGGACGAGAGCGGCGAGCGGTACATGAGGACGAAGTCACGCAGCAGGGACCAGACGCCGAGCCCGAAGGCGAGGAGGCTCAGGAGCGAGTAGGTGAGCTGGAAGCCGGGGGTCTCGAGGACGGCCACGTCGTGGAAGCAGACGGACAGCCCGAGGAACAGACAGAAGACATAGTTCCAGAGGTGGTTGCCGTAGGGCTCGCGCATGATGCCGGTGGCGAAGTAGCGGCACAGGCCGAGGTAGAAGAAGAGCTGCCCGATGGCGGTGAGCAGGACGTAGGGCAGGAGCAGGACGCCGTGCTGGGGGCCGAGCCGGGCGATGATGAGCACGGCCATGGCCGAGTTCACGACGTCGACCCAGTGGTCCCAGAAGTGGCGGGCGGTGGATTGGGTTCCATTGCGCCGGGCGAGGGTGCCGTCCATGGCATCCAGACAGAAGTGGAGGACGCGGCAGACGACCCAGAGCGCATACATCCACCGGGCGCGCTCGAAGTTATGGACGGCGACGAGGAGGAACAGGTGGAGCAGCAGTCCGGGAACGCCGAGGATGACGGGGGAGAGCCTGTAGGGGAGGTGGTGGACGGCGAAGTACCGGCAGGCCTCCCGGACGGACCGGATGAGGGCATCTTCCTCCAGACGCTTGTAGCTCTGTTGCGTATCGAGGACCAATACATGGGGCTCCAACGTCTGTCTTTGCTGCTTGCTCATCGCGATGTTCTCGGTGTTCGTGCGCCACGGGCCGGTTTCGTTGCCCGGGCGACCACGAACAATGCGGAGGAGCGAAACCATGCGCGGTGCGCCAGATCACACCCGGATTGTGGGTTGCGTCACAGCGGGAGGAAGCAGGCACCGTGGTTCGCGGCGCCATCACACCCGGGCGAGCTCGCGGTACGCGGGAAGCGTCCTGCCGCTGGCCAGGTCTCCTGCCTTGGGTTGCTCTCCCAGCGAGATGGCGACGCGCTGCTCGTCTGGCACCACCAGGGTCGTTTCAGCCGAGGCTGTTGACCATTGTGACTGTCGATGTCTCCCTTCTGGAGTCAGGTGAGAGGGTTGCATGGTCCAGCCGTTCGACATTCGTCCATTCCGGCCGGCCGACCTGCCGGCCATGCAGGAGCTCAGGCGGCTCGCGTTCAAGCCCGTCTTCCAATCCTTTCGCGACATCGTCGGTGAGGAGATCGGCGAGAGGGCCTTTTCCGACGCGGACGCGGAGCAGTCCCGGCTGCTCGAGACTCTGTGCGGCACCGGTTCGGGTCACCAGGCCTTCGTGGTCACGGTCAGCGATGAGGTCGTGGGCTTCGTCACGTACTCGCTCGATACGAAGAAGCAGGTCGGTGAGATCGGCCTGAACGCCATGCATCCGGATCATGCCGGCCAAGGTATCGGCGCCGCCATGTACGAATTCGTCCTGGAGCGGATGAAGAGCGCCGGCATGAAGGTGGCCACGGTGGGCACGGGCGGTGACCCCAGCCATGCCCCGGCCCGGCGCGCCTACGAGAAGGTCGGGTTCGGTCGCGCGATCCCCTCGGTGTCGCTGTACAGGCTGTTGTGAGTTGCGGATGGCCGAGCGCCGTCACCAATCCGTGTGGCGGTAGTCCTTGAAGAAGTTGCCCCACACGTACTGGCCGGTGTTCACCGAGGAGATGACCGGATCCACCACGCGCGCCGCGCCGTCGACGATGTCCAGGGGGGGTTGGAAGTCGAGCTCCTGCTGCTTGCGCTCGGCGAGCAGCGCCGGGTCCTCGTCGGTGACCCAGCCGGTGTCCACCGCGTTCATGAAGATGCCGTCCTTCGCGTAGTCGGGCGCCGAGGTCAGCGTCATCATGTTCAGCGCGGCCTTCGCCATGTTGGTGTGCGGATGTTTGTCCGTCTTCGTTCCGCGCGAGAAGCTGCCCTCCATGGCCGAGACGTTCACGATATGGCCGGGCGAGGAGCGGTCACGCGTCATCAGCGGCTTCAGCTTCCCGCAGAGGATGAAGGGCGCCACCGCGTTCACCAGGTGCACCTCGAGCATCTCCGCCGTCGGCACGTCCGCCAGCTTCATCCGCCAGGAGTTCATCCGCCGCAGATCCACCTGCTGCAGGTCCGCGTCCAGCCGGCCCTCGGGGAAGAGGGCGCGCGTGTCTCCCTCCTGCTCCATGGCATAGGGGAGCAGCGACAGCGCGGCGGACGAGTGGATGCCGAGCGCCGGATCCGCGCTGCGCCACGTGGTCTCGATGGCCGAGGCGCCAACGCCGCCTTCACCGGGCCCGGGCCGCACCGCCGCGACGCACGCCTCGTGTCCGGCGAGCAGCGGGCGCGTCTCCGCCGGGAGCGCGTCGAAGGGGCGCAGCTCGCCTTCCAGCAGGTGCGCGTAGAAGCCGGGCGGACGGCGCACCGTCTGCGCCGCGTTGTTGATGAGGATGTCCAGCCGGTGGTGCGTCTGCTCGATGTGCCGCGCGAAGAGCTCGACGCTGGGCGCATGCCGCAGGTCGAGGCCATGGATGTGCAGCCGGTGCGACCACTCCGCGAAGTCGGGCTCTCGCGCGTAGCGGTGCACCGCGTCCTGGGGGAACCGGGTGGTGGCGATCACCCGCGCCCCCGAGCGCAGCAACATCAGGGACGCCTGATAGCCGATCTTCACGCGCGCGCCGGTGATGAGCGCGACCTTCCCGGACAGCGGGGCCCGCTGGGTCCGCTTCGCGTAGTTGAAGTCCGCGCATGGGCCGCACATGGAGTCGTAGAAGAAGTGCAGCTTGCGGAACTCCGCCTTGCAGACGTAGCACTTGCGCGCCACCTCGAGCAGCCGCTCCGGCTCCTCCGAGGGCGGTGGCGGCGGGAGCAGCGGCACCGTGAACACGGCCGTCCGGCGCAACGTGCGGATCTCCGTCGTCGCGCGGAGGCCGCGGTCGTGCTCGCGCTTCGTCTGCTTTCGCTCGCGCCTCAGCGCCTTGGCGAGCCGGGCCTTCGTGTCGCGATCCGGGTGCACCACGCTCCCGGCGGCGGCCAGCAGGGCGATCCGCTCCGCCTCGGGGAGGGTCGCCAGCAGGACGCGATTCTCGCCCATCCTCTGGAGGAGGTGTGTGCACCTGCGCACCTCGTCCAGGGTCAAGGGGACTGGCTGCTCGGCGGGCGGTGGCGTCTGGGCTGTCTCGGCGTCCTTCATGCCACCGGTGAATACCTTTCGCGGCGGTGCTCGGAAAGGACGAGGATGGGGTGGGGCTCGATGGGCCGTGGGGGGACCGTGCCGGCGAGCGGTCCGGCTCAGACGGCCTCGGACGGCTCTCCGATGGGGACATGGTTGCGGCGGCGGCGGTAGTCGGCCGAGGCCTTGTAGACGGCGCGGCGGGCGCGGTTGATGCTTCCCACGGGCGAGTGCTCCGCGAGCGCATGCCAGGGCGAATAGGAGAGGTTGTCGATCGCCTCGGGCTGGCCCGGGGTATCGATGTCCTGCCCCGCCGGCAGCTCGAGCGTGGCCACCTTGATGAGCGGGGAGAGCTCCTCGCTCCAGCGCACGGTGGCCTTCTCGAGGGGCATGGTCTCCGGGTCCTTCTGGAACTGGAGGAAGAAGTCGAAGCGAGCCCCCCGCTCGAGCAGCCGCCGGCGCAGGTCTCGCCGCAGGTAGTTCGGGCCACGCTTCTCCCTCGGGACGGGAGGCGGGTTGCAGGTGTCCGCGCCGGGCCTGACGGCGTATTTGACGAAGCGATCGCCGAACGCGTACGGAACGGTGCTCGAGTAGTGGGCGAGCAGGACGCTCTCCTCGTCCTTCGCCATCTCCTGGAGGATCCGCGCCGTGTCGGGGTGGCTCGAGAGGAAGGCCTCGAAGGCCTCCGGGCTCGACAGGGAGACCTCGGTGAATTCGGCGAACGTCTCGGCATCGTCGACGAAGAAGACATCGTGGTTCTGCAGCACGAAGTCGTGCGTCAGGGCCTGCTCCTCACCGCCGAGGAGCTTGGGGCCCGGCACGTCGAGCAGCTTGATGGCCAGTCCTAGGGTGGAGTTCGCGGCATCGGGGACCTGGGGCACGGTGTCGGAGGAGAAGCGGACCCAGGCGGAGCTCTCCTCCAGGGCGAAGACTCCGACGCGCAGCTCCTGGGGGAGGTCCGGCCGGATGGTGAACACGCCGCGGGCATGGCCCTGGGGCTTGAGGAAGACCGGCCGCTGGACGCGGCGGTCCAGGCCGACGTAGCGGCCCGCCTGGAGGCCGAGGAACAGGTTCTGGATCCGGGTGATCGCCGCGCGCTCGCGGTCCGACGGGGTGTCCATGGGTCCTCCACACGGGGTGTATGCCGGGGCTTTGGAATCCCAGGCATTGAAGACGGAGTGGGCCCGGGGTGGACGTGATGGGGCATCGGGACGCAGGCGGACAACACGGCAGGCGTCCAGCCAGCCGAAGCTCCGGCGAGTCACAGGTATGGCGGGCCACTCCATCCAAGTGCCCGAGCAAGGGCATGACAAGGAGGACGCCATGAGTCGTCGAGAGCAGATCATCCGCGCGTGGAAGGACCCGGAGTACCGGGCGAGACTGTCGGCCGAGCAGCGCGCGGAGTTGCCGGAGAGCCCGGCGGGCCAGTCGATGACGGAGCTCGAGGAGTCGCAACTGGACCACGCCGTGGGCGGCGGACTCCCTACCTTCTCCACGATCATCCGCTGCATCAGGTTGACGCTCGCGTAGGAGTGAGGGCCTATGTCGTCGGAGCTGGGGCCCGTCGCACCGGGCTCCAGCCCTTGATGCATTCTTCCAATGGAAGTGCACACCCGGGTGCGGGCGTGCGCTGACAACCTCCCTCTGTCTGCCTGGCTGCTCGCCGGTGACCCGAAAATCCTCTTCGTTGCCTCTTCACGACGCGGAGACGTGTGAACCGCCTTCGACGTGTGCGTGTCGCTTTCTCGGAAAGAGGGAATGATGAGAGGTAGGAACGTGACGGATTGGACCCGGGCTGGCGGCCTGGTGCTGCTGCTTCTCCAGATGGTCCTCACCGCCTGCGGGGCCCAACCACCGGCTTCGCCGGACACGGGCGCCGTGGCACTCGGGCTGGCGACGAACGTCGCGCTCGGCAAGGCCATCTCGACCTCGGGCCATACCCAGACGTACGTCGCCGCGAACGCGATCGACGGCAACCGGGCCACCTATTGGGAAGGGACGGCCAATGCCTATCCCAATACCCTGACGGTGAACCTGGGTGGCAATCACGACATCACCTCGGTCGTGGTGCAGCTCAACCCGGACAGCATCTGGGGCACGCGCACCCAGAACATCGCGGTGCTGGGTCACGACGCGAGCACGAGCACCTTCTCGACGCTCGTGGCCGCGAAGACCTATACCTTCGACCCCGCGAGCGGCAATCAGGTGACGATTCCCCTGACGGCCACCGTGAGCGAGGTCCGGCTCCAGTTCGCGTCGAACAGTGGCGCCCCGGGTGGGCAGGCCGCCGAGTTCCAGATCTTCGGCACGCCGTCCGGTGGGACGCCGACCTATGCCCTGACCGTCAACAACGGCACGGGCAGTGGCTCGTACGCGGCCGGAACGGTCGTGAGCATCTCGGCCAACGCTCCGCCCGCGGGTCAGGTCTTCAGCTCCTGGTCGGGTGGCGTGGCCTCGAGCTTCGGTAACATCTATGCGGCCTCGACCACGTACACCATGGGAGCGGCGGCGGCGGCCATCACCGCCACCTACGCGCCGAGCACGGGCGGTAGCAAGTACGAGGCGGAGTCCGCCACCCTGAGCGGCGGCGCCGCGGTGACCACCAACCACGCCAACTACAGCGGCACGGGCTTCGTGGAGGGCTACTGGGCCCAGGGCGCGAGCACCCGCTTCAACGTCTCCGTCGCGAGCGCCGGCTGGTACGACGTGAGCCTTCGCTATGGCAACGGCTTCGCCGACTCGAACATCTCCGTCTACGTGAACGGCTCGCGGCTGGTGCAGAGCGCCCTGCCCACGACCGGCAACTGGGACACCTGGGCCAACAAGGCCGAGACCTTCTACCTGAACGCGGGCACCAACCAGGTGACCTACCAGTACGACGCCGGGGACGGCGCGAACATCAACCTGGACTTCATCACCGTCGCGCCCTCGGCCGTGAAGAAGGCCGACCTGATCGTCACCGACATCCAGTGGACCGCGGCGCACACTCCTCCGCAGGAGGGCGAGGCCATCACCTTCAAGGCGGTCGTGAAGAACAACGGCACCGCCGCCAGCCCGGCCGGCGTGCACAAGGTCTCCTTCCGCATCAACAACCAGGAGATCGCCGCCTCGACGCTCCCCACCACGACGTCCATCGCGGCCGGTGCGAGCGCGACCCTGACGGCGAATGCCTCCTGGTCCAGCGCCAACGGCACGTATGCCATTACCGCCATCGTGGACCCGGACAACGCCATCGCCGAGCTCAATGACGCCAACAACAGCCTCAGCGAGAACCTCACGGTGACGCAGCTGCCCGGTCCGGACCTGGTCGTCCGGGGCATCTCCTGGTCGCCGAACACCCCCGCCGCGGGCGCCCCGGTCAGCTTCCTGGTCACCATTGCCAACCAGGGCCTCGACGCGGCCGGTAGCGCCGCCGCCGTCCGGCTGGTCATCGATGGCACGACGACCCTCAACGGCGTGTCCTCCACGGCCCTCGCCGCTGGCGCCACCACCGTCGTCACCCTGAGCGGCACCTGGACGGCCACCAATGGCAATCACACCGTGCTCGCGACGGTCGACCCCGCCAACGCCATCTCCGAGGCCGTGGAGAGCAACAACACCTCGGCCTCCAGCTTCTACGTTGGCCGTGGCGCCAACGTGCCGTGGATCGAGTACGAGGCCGAGAACGGGACGACGAACGGTCAGGTCCAGGGCCCCAGCCGCGCGCTCGGCACCATCCCGGGCGAGGCCTCCGGCCGCAAGGCGGTCGTGCTCAGCTCGACGGGACAGTACGTGCAGTGGACCACCACCGCGGCCGCCAACTCCATCGTCGTGCGCAACAGCATCCCCGACGCTCCCGGCGGCGGCGGCATCACGGCGACGCTGAGCCTCTACGTCAACGGCAGCAAGCTCACCACCCTCACCCTCTCCTCCAAGGAGGCGTGGGTCTACGGTGGCGATGACACCCAGACCAACAGCCCCTCGGGCGGTGCCCCGCGCCGCATCTACGACGAGGCCAGCAAGCTGCTGAGCACCACCATCCCCGCCGGTGCCACCGTCCGTCTGCAGAAGGACGCGGGCGACACCGCCGCGTACTACGCCATCGACTTCATCGACCTCGAGCTGGTCGGCGGCCCCATTCCCAAGCCGGCCGGCTACATCGACATCACGGAGCCGGGACACAGCTGGTCTCCCGCGGTGCCCAACGACGGCATCTCCGACGACAACGCCATCAATCAGGCGATCATGGCGGCCATGGCCGGGCAGTACAAAGGCGTCTACTTCCCGCCGGGCGTCTTCGACCAGACCAACAAGTACCAGGTCAAGGGCATCCCCATCCAGGGCGCGGGCATCTGGTACACGAAGCTCTACAACGCCAGCCTGGCGCAGGACGCGGGCTGGGGTCAGACGGGCTTCATCATCACCGGTGACGGCGCGCAGTTCCGGGACTTCGCCATCTTCGGCAACACCGACGGTCTGCGCACCCAGGGTGGCAAGGCCTGGGTGAACTCGGCCTACAAGAACACCGTCATCGAGAACATGTGGATCGAGCACGTCCAGTGCGGCTACTGGGTCGGTGGCAATGCCGAGTCGACGAACCTGCGCATCAGCAACGTGCGCTTCAGGAACACCGGCGCGGACGCCGTCAACCTCTGCAACGGCACCAAGGACAGCGTCGTCGAGAACTCCCACGCCCGCAACACGGGCGATGACGCGTTCGCCATCTGGTCCGCGACCGACCTCTATCCGTTCCCGGCGACGAACAATGTCATCCGCAACTGCACCGTTCAAATCACCTGGCGCGCCGCGGGCTTCGCCATCTACGGCGGCCGCGGAAACCGGATCGAGAACAGCATCGCCTACGACACGCTCACCTATCCCGGTCTGACCGTCAGCTCCGAGTTCCAGCCCTATCCCATGGAGTCCGCGACGATCGACGGCCTGACGCTCGTGCGCACCGGTGGCACCTACTGGGGCGGGCAGCAGTTCGGCTCCATCTGGCTGCGCGCGGACATGAACCCGACCAACGGCATCACCATCCGGAACGTCGACGTCATCGATCCGACCTACCAGGGCATCAGCATCCAGAGCAACAACGGGGGCGTCTTCACCAACGTCGCCTTCGAGAACATCACCATCTCCAACCCCACGACCTACGGCATCCAGGTCCTGTCCACCGCGAAGGGCAGCGGCACCTTCACCAACGTGACGGTGAACAACGCCCCCAGCGGCAAGGCCGTCAACCAGAGCAACGGTGGCTTCTCCATCGTGAACGGCGGCGGCAACAACTGGTAGGCTGAATCCACGGGTTCATTCCTCCGAGGCCGCCCATTCGCATGGGCGGCCTTTTTTCTTTCCGGGCCGGGAGAATGAGGGATGCTTCCGCGCGTCGTCCTTACCCCCCCTACAGGAGGCAATTCCGAATGCGTCGAATGATGCTGGCGATGAGTGTCGCCACCACCCTGGCCGTCCCCACCGTGGCCGCCGCCGAGACGATCGCCATCGCGTGTGGCACCGTTGGCCAGGAGTTCGAGCTGTGCAAGTCGGGTGCGGAGGCCTGGGCCAAGAAGACGGGCAACGAGGTGAAGCTCGTCAGTGGCTCCACGGACGCCAGTGAGCAGCTCACGGTGTTCCAGCAGCAGCTGTCCGCGGGCGCGACCGACCTCGATGTCCTTCGCATCGACATCGTGTGGCCCGGCATCCTCGGCGCCCACCTCATCGACCTGAAGCCACACATCCCCAATGACGTGGTGCAGCAGCACTTCCCGGCCATCGTGCAGAACAACACGGTGGAGGGACGGCTGGTGGCCATGCCCTGGTTCACCGACGCGGGCGTGCTGTACTACCGCAAGGACCTGCTCGAGAAGCACGGCCAGAAGCCGCCCACCACCTGGCAGGAGCTGGCCACGGTGGCCAAGACGGTGCAGGACGCCGAGCGCAAGGCCGGCAACGCCAAGATGGTCGGCTTCGTCTTCGAGGCCAAGGCGGCCGAGACGCTGACGTGCAACGCGCTCGAGTGGATCGACTCCTTTGGCGGCGGGACCATCGTCGGCGAGGATGGCAAGGTCACCATCGACAACCCGAAGGCGGTGGAGGCGCTGAAGACGGCGGCCTCGTGGATCGACACCATCTCGCCGCGCGGCGTGCTCAACTACGAGGAGGAGGGCGCTCGCGGCGTCTTCCAGTCGGGCAACGCGGTCTTCATGCGCAACTGGCCGTACGCGTGGGCCCTGGCCAACGCCCCGGACAGCCCCATCAAGGGCAAGGTGGGCGTGGTGGCCCTGCCCAAGGGCGGCGCGGACGGCAAGTCCACCGGCACGCTGGGCGGCTGGCAGCTCGCGGTCTCCAAGTACTCCAAGCACCCGGCGCTCGCCGCGGATCTGGTGAAGTACCTGACGAGCGCCGAGGAGCAGAAGCGCCGCGCCATCCTCGGCGCCTTCAACCCCACCATCGTGAGCCTCTACAAGGACAAGGAGGTCCTCGCGGCCAACCCGTTCTTCGGCACCCTGCTGGACACCTTCACCAACGCGGTGGCGCGTCCGGCGAAGGTGACGGGCTCCAAGTACAGCCGCGTGAGCGCCGACTTCCGCAACGCCGTGCACTCGGTGCTGTCCGGCTCGGGCAAGCCCGACGCGAAGCTCAAGGACCTGTCCAAGAAGCTCGGCCGTATGAACAAGGAAGGGAAGTGGTAGTCCTTCCCCTGCCGTAGCACGCCGCTGTCGGGCTCCTCGCTTCGCCCGGCAGCGGGTGCGGTCTTCCCGGGGTGGCTAAGTAGCATCCCTTCGCGTCGGGTTGCGGCGCTGCAACCGCGCCTGGGAGGCCTTGGGGCGTCGCACTTCGCGCAGGTAGTCGACGAGAGCGCGCAGCGCGGGCGAGGCGTGTCGGCGATGCGGGTAGTACAGGTAGAACCCGGGGAAGGGCGTCGAGAACCCCTCCAGCACCGTTACCAGCTCGCCGCGCACCACCAGTTCGCGGATGCGGTCGTCGTCGGCCAGGGTGAGCCCCGTCCCTGCTCGCGCCAGGCGCAGATTGAACGCCGGGTCATTGGTGAGGACGCGCGCCGCCACGTCGACGGAAAAGTCCCGCCCGTTCTCGGTGAACTCCCACCGGTACGGCGGCGCCTCCGCTGCCGGGTGCCAGTTGATGCACTCATGCTCCACGAGGTCGCGCGGGTGCACGGGCTTCGGGCGTCGCGCGAAGTACGATGGCGCGCCCACCACGTTGAGTCGCAGCTCCCCGGACACCGGCACCGCGACCATGTCCTTGTCGATGACCTCGCCGAGCCGGACTCCGGCGTCGTAACCCTCGGCGACGATGTCGAGCGGCTCGTCGGAGAAGTACAGGTCGACCCGGACGTGCCCGTACCTGGCGAGGAAGCCGGTCATCAGTTCACCGCCCAGGAAGCCCTCGGCCGCGCGTGCGACGAGCAGCCGCAGCGTGCCGCGCGGCTCACTCCCCAGATCCCCCGCCTCGGCCACCGCGGCGCGCAGCTCGCCGAGCGCAGGCCCCACGCGCGCGTAGAGCCGCTCACCAACGCCCGTCAGGTGCAGGCTGCGCGTCGTGCGCTGCACGAGCGCCACGCCGAGCCGCTCCTCGAGTTTGCCCAGCGCCTGGCTCACCGCGGAGCCGCTCACGCCCAGGCGCTCGCCGGCCTCGCGCAGGCTCTTCGACTGCGCCACGGCCACGAACACGGCCATGCCCTCGAGTGCGTCGTCCATTCGGAAGCGCAGCTTGCAAGCGCATCCAGCGGAGGGCTCGCTGAGGCGGCTGCGCGTCGAGGCCATCGACCTCTACTACCAGCACCGCGTGGACCTCGCCGTGCCCATCGAGGACGTGGCGGGCACGGTGAAGGACCTCATCGCCGAGGGGAAGGTGAAGCACTTCGGCCTCTCGGAGGCGGGTGCCCAGACCCTCCGCCGCGCCCACGCCGTGCAGCCCGTCGCCGCGCTGCAGAGCGAATACTCGCTCTGGTGGCGTGAGCCCGAGCAGTCGGTGCTCCCCCCGCTGGGCAAGGGCTTCCTCACGGGGAAGATCGACGAGACCACGACGCTCGACCCCACGGATTTCCGCAACAAGATTCCACGCTTCTCGCCGGAGAACCGGAAGGCCAACCAGACGATGGTCGAGCTGGTGAGCCGCATCGCCGCGCAGAAGCGGGCCACGCCCGCGCAGGTGGCGCTCGCGTGGCTGCTCGCCCGCAAGCCGTGGATTGCCCCCATCCCGGGCACCACGAAACAGCACCGCCTCGAGGAGAACCTTGGCAGCGCCACCGTGCAGCTCACGCACCCCGCGGCCATGCTGGCCGCCATCGACCGCTGAATCACCATCAACGAGGGGAGGCGTGCTGGCGCGAGCCGTCCAGCAGAGCGCCGGCAATGTGCGGCTGCACGCCTTCATCTTCGCCTCCAACCACTTGCACCTGCTGGTATGGGCCCGGAAGGTGGGGCGCTTGGTCTCTCCGACGTGTTGGACGACCGCTCGGTGTGAGCCTCCCGCCTGGGGGACACGGCGTGGAACGAAGCAACCCGGGTAGTTGGGGTAGAAAAGTTCGAGAAGACCGAACCTGCAACGACGATTCGTGGAGCATGTGACATCCAAAATCCTGCCTGTGTCTTGAAGGGCAATCGTTCATGACGAACGAGAGCACTCAAGGACGACAGCTCGATGAACTCCATTTCCAAGAACCTGCTCCTCCTCCTTTGCACGGCTGGCACCGCCGCGTGTGGCCCCGAGTCCGCCCAGCCTCAGGAGGTCGAGAGCCAGGCGCTCGGTCAGAGCGAGCAGATGCTGAACCCGCCGCTGCAGGATTCGCAGCAGTGCAATCTGCCCGCGGGCCGTTACGTGGTGGCGGCGAAGCCGACCTCCCTGGCCAACGTCTACGACGTCTCCTTCTACAATGACGTGTACGACTCCAACAACAAGCCCTCCACGGGCTGCAAGAGCATGATCTTCGTGTGGAACGAGTTCGCCACGCCGGTGCCTCCCACCCCGCCGTCGGCGGATCAATTCTCCATCCGCCTGTTCGAGGGGTGGTGGTACGGCTCGTCTCCGACCTCGGGGCAGCGGCGCTTCGCGGTGAAGGCGGTCTGGCGGACGGAGTACCGGGTGTCCGTGTTCCCGACCACCTATCAGGCTCGCTTCTACACCAACGGCGAGTTCTACAACTACGGCGCGACGTTCAACGTCATCACCCCGGGCGTCGATCAGAACCACAGCGTGTGGAACTACATGGCCTCCGCGGGTCAGGACTTCAACACGATCACCATCACCCCCTGGAACACGGACACCAGCATCGTGCAGTCGCTCTACCTGGAGTCGGGCACGACCCGGCTCGGAGGCACCGAGCTGGTGCGCGACGGCAACGGAAGCTGCCCGGCGGGCTACACCTGCGCTCCGGTGCCGCCGACCGGGTGGTAGTCGCCGCCCCTCTTCCTTCCCGTTGACGCGCGGTTGCGCGCGCGAGCGGGACTCGAGTTCCATTCCCTTCCAGCAACGAGACGTTGAACCATCAATGACAGACGCAGTCAAGGGTATTGCAGTTCAAGAATGAAGCAGAACCATTGGCGACTGAAGTTCTCCGTGTAACTCACATTCACTCATCAACAACTGATGAGCAAAAAAAAGAGGGGAAGTCCATGTTCGTGAAGTATTTCGGTCGGGCGACCGTGATGGCGCTCGTGTCGGCGTCTCTGTTTGGCTGCGGTGGGTCTGAGATGGGTCTGCCCGATGGCGACGCCGCGGAGAGCGGGGTGGTGACAGAGCCCACGGCCACGGTGATGCAGGGGCTGACCCGTGGTGACGTGGACTACCGGGCCTGGCGGTGGGTCGACGTGCGCATGCCGTACTGCGGTGGCGTGAACGGCGGCCCGGACGCCATCTGCGGTGGCACCTGCGTGCGCAACGGCGACGCGAACACCGCGGAGTGGAACGGGTACCGCTCCGACTGCTCGGGTCTGGTGTCCTGGGCGTGGGGTGTTCCCGGTCCGGGCTGGACGACGGGCACCATCTACGGCGACACCAACGTGACCCAGCGCGTGGGCTACTGGGACATGCAGATGGGTGATGCCATCACCACCCACAACGCCAGCACCAACAAGGGCCACACGATGATCTTCCACGGCTGGAACGCGGATGGCTCGGCTCGCATCTTCCAGGAATTGCAGTGCGGGACGGTCGCCCAGGACGTCAACATCCCGTTCGTGAAGAACTCGGATGGCTCGCTGAAGTGGACCGCCGACGGCCGCACCTACTGGCCGGTCCGCAAGAAGGTCCTCTAGTCACGCGGTGGGGTTGACCGGGGCTGGAGTCCGCTCCAGCCCCGGTCCTTTCCCGCCGTGATGGAGCCATCCATGCACGCCGACGTTCCTCCCGCCTTTCATTTCGTGTTGGCGCAGGCACCCACGCCGCCTGTGTCCTCGCGCCTCGAGGTTCCCCCCCAGCCGGCCACCGAGGTGCGCTCCGAGTCCATGGTGGGGACCCATCCCATGCTGGTGATGGGGACGCCCGAGGCCGCCTTCCTGTGGCCGCTCGCCACGTTCACCCCGCCCGACAACCTGCAACTGTTCATCTCGGCGAAGCTGGTCCATCCCGCCTGGAAGACACGCAAGCCCGACTTCTCCTCGGGGAGCTACACCCTCCAGGCGGACGAGCCGTTCGACCTGTCCGCCGTGCGCGACGGGAAGCTCAAGAGCCTGAAGGTGTCCATCTCCAAGGCCGGCGCCGCCAGCCCGGAGTGGAAGGGCGTGGAAGTCCAGGTGAAGGCCGTTCCCTGGCACAGCCAGCTCCACCCCCGCAGCGCCTCGGTCCCGCGGTTGCTGTACCGGGTCTTCGGCTCGCCCGGAAACACCTTCCTCGTGCACGAGCTGTCCGGCAGCCCGGACTTCCATCACGTCCTCAAGGTGAAGTTCAAGGACCGGCGCTTCACCGCGGAGCAGCTCGCGCTCGGCTCCCTCGTGGACGTGAATGACATGCCCAACGTCCGGGGCGCCCGGTTGAAGCTGGGAGACTCGCCCCAGGGCACGCTGCTCGACGAGAAGCCGGTGTCGTTCAAGGTGGAGCGCGAGCTCCTGTTCCGTGAGGTCGTCGCTCCCTGACCTGGCCGGCGCGCATCGCTGGGCCTCTCTCCTGAGGAGGCCCTTCGCAAGGCGGGCTGCCTCGCCAAGGGCTTCTGGCTGCGCCATTTGTTCGAGAACTTCTGGCTACCTGCTTAGAGCCGGACCTCCACGCGGCTCCACCCCGCCTCCACCTCCAGCAGGAGCAGGCCGTCCACGAAGCGGTGCTCCCGCGCGCCGAGCACCTCGCGCGGCGTGGACAGGGCGTAGACGCACAGCGTCTCCGTCTCGCGCGCCAGGGGCAGGGAGCCCTCCACGCTCCGCTCCAGCACGAAGCGGTCTCCCTTCCACTCACCGGCCAGCCGCGTCAGCCGCGACGCGCCGTAGCCGTCTCCCGCGTCCTCGTAGAGGCGGGCCTCCACGCGCTCGGCGGCGTGGATGTGCCAGGTGAGGTGCGCCCAGTTGGCCGAGGTGGTGTGCTGCGCGGGCTCGGTGAGGGCCAGCGCGCCTCCGGCCCGCAGCCACATGGGTACCGAGCCCAGCGGCGCCTCGGCGAGGACGTGCTGGCGGCCGTCGAGGGCCTCTCCCGACAGCCCGAGGTCGAAGAAGGGCAGCCACCGGCCCTCGGGCAGGTACACGTGCCGGCGCGTGCGGCCCTGGCGCACCACGGGCGCCACGAGCAGCTCCCGGCCGAAGAGGAACGCGTCGTCCATGCGCAGCGCCTCCGTGTCCCCCGGCGCGTACATGACGAGCGGGCGCAGCGCGGGCAGGCCCTCCTGCGCGGACTCGTGCATGAGCGAGTAGAGCGTGGGCAGCAGCTGGTAGCGCCGCTCGAGCCACTCGCGGGCGATGGACAGGTAGGGCTCGCCGAAGCGCCAGGGCTCCTGGAAGCGGGTGCCCTTGGCGGAGTGGTTGCGCAGCAGCGGGTAGAAGGTGCCCAGCTGCTGCCAGCGCACGAGCATCTCCCCGGTCGCGTTGCCCATGAAGCCGGACACGTCCGAGCCGGTGAAGGACACGCCGGACAGGCCCAGGCCCAACAGCATGGAGATGGACAGCTCCATGTGCGACCAGTAGCTGGAGTTGTCGCCCGTCCACACCGCGGTGTAGCGCTGGATGCCGGCCGAGCCCGCGCGCGTCAGGAGGAAGGGCCGCCGCTCCGGTGCCAGCTGGCGCAGGCCCTCGTACGCCGCGCGGGCCATGCCCAGCGCGTAGACGTTGTGCACCTCCAGGTGGCGCTTGTCGCCGTGCCGCGCGTCATGCGGCAGCGTGGGCCCCGCCACCTTGCCCATGTCCGTCGCGGGCGCGGAGATGATGGAGAAGGTTTCATGGCCGTTGATGAGCCGGAAGCAGGCCGGCTCGTTCATGTCGTTCCAGAAGCCGGCGATGCCCGCCTCCACGAAGCCCCGGTGCAGCCGGCCCCACCACGCGCGCACCTCCTCGCGGGTGAAGTCCGGGAAGGTGGCGGGCTTGGGCCACACCTCGCCGAGCAGCACGTTGCCCCGGTCGTTGCGCACCAGGTAGTCGCCCGCGAGCGCCTCTTCATAGACGGGGTAGCCCGGCTCGGCCTTCACGCCGGGGTCGATGATGGTGACCAGCCGCACGCCGTGCGAGGCCGCCTCCTTCGCGAGCCCCGCCGGGTCCGGGTAGCGCGTCCGGTCCCATGTCCAGACCTTGTAGCCCTCCATGTAGTCGATATCGAGGTACACGCAGTCCAGCGGGAGCTTGTGCGCGCGGTAGCCGTGGATGACGGAGCGGATTTCGTTCGCGTTCTCGTAGCCCCAGCGGGACTGCTGCGCGCCCAGGCTCCACAGCGGGGGCAGGGGAGGGCGTCCGGTGAGCGCGGTGTAGCGCCGCACCACGTCCGCGGGCATGGGGCCGGCGAAGAGGTAGGTGTCCAGCTCGGGCCCGGTGGAGTCCCAGCGCACGACCGTGGAGTCCTCGGCCGCCACGTCCGCCTCCAGCCTCCAGGACTCGTCGAGGAAGAAGCCCCAGGCGACACCGTCGCGCAGGCCGAGGCTGAAGGGGATGGACTGGTAGAGGGGATCCGTGTCCGGGTGGTGCGGCACCACGTCCGTGTTCCAGAAGACGAAGTGCATGCCGCGCTTGTCCAGCGCGCCCACCTTCTCGCCGAAGCCGAGCCAGGCCTCGTCGGGAGGCGCGTGCAGGGAGAGGCGCGAGCGGAAGCGGGTGACGGGGTAGTCCGGCATGGCCTCACCGGAGAAGCCCTCGCACCGGGCGAGCTCCCGGCCGGAGGCGTCGCGCAGCAGCCAGGTGCCCTGGGCGAGTTGCACCTCCAGGGACAGCTCCTCCGTGGTCACCACGGCGCTCTGGCCGTCCTTCTCGCGGTGGACGGAGAGGGGCCGCTCCCCCTGCTCCACGACGGCCCAGGACTGCTTGGGCGCAAGCTCGCGGGGTCCGCGCGAGGAGTGGCCGAGGGAGGGGATGTGGCGCAGCCGGAGGACTCCGGGAAGGGGGCTGCGGACCTCCAACGCGGTGCGCGGACCCCAGAAGGTGATGCGGGTGGACTCGATGGAAATGTCGTCGAAGCGCATGGGCGCGCGCAGCCTATGCTCTGGGAGCCGCCGGGCGGCACTTCTTCGTGCCATCCGTTGGATAATCGGGTGTGGAGAGGGAGAGGATGCGCTTGGGACGGAGATTCATGGGGTCACGGCACGGGTTGTGGCTGGGGGCCGCGTGTCTGCTCGTGCTCGCCCTGGGCGGGTGGCTCGCGGTTCGTTTCGGAGCCTCCCCGGCCCCGGAAGCAGGGTCCGTGGAGCGGCCGCCCGTCAAGACGGTGCCGCCCTCCGAGCCTCTACCCGTGGAGCCCCCGCCGGTGGTCCGGCGCGAGCCTCCCAGGCCGCCGAAGCAGGAGCCACCGCCGGCCGCGTCAGGGGACGTGGCGGAGACGCCAGCGCCGCCGGCTCCTCCGCCCGAGGAGGAGGTGCTCGCGGATCCGTTCGAACCTCGGGGCGACCAGGAGGCGCCGATCCGCACGCTGGTGTCGGTGGGGGACATCCAGCTTGGCGTCATCCGGGAGTCCGCGCGGATTCGAGACGAGGCGGGACTGATGAAGGTGCTCGTCCGGATTGGCGATGACCTGGAGAAGCGCTTGGGGAAGCCGGGCGCCCCGGATCCGCAGGAACTGCTCGATGGCTATCGCGAGGAACTCGGCAAGTACATGGATGGGATGGTCGAGCTGAGTGGTCCCGGCTTCAGGATTGGCACGGAGGTCGGTCCACCGTTGCCTCGCGAACAGTGGTGGAAGCCGCGCGCGCGGTGAGCTGTCACCGGGAGACGTGCGTGGACGGAGTCGTGTTGCACTCCCACTCGAACGAGGAGGACCCGTCATGAAGCAGGCAGCCCAGGTGGTGAAGGAGATCAGCGAGGCGCTCCGGGAAGTGGACGAGCAACTGCGCAACCATCCCTACCCCGCGGCGTTGGAGCGGGGCGAGGTGACGGTGGAGGCGCTGCGAGCCTTTCCCGGTACCCAGTACCACGTCGCCACGAGTGACCTCCGCTCGATGGCGATGATGGTGCAGCGCTTCGGTCACACCCCGGCGCGTGATTTTCTCTACGGCATCCTGCAGGGCGAGGTCGCCGCGCTGGATGGCCTGCGCGTGCTGGCGCGCAAACTGGGAATGACGCAGGAGGAGTTGGAGCGGTACGAAGTCACGCCCGAGGGCTTCGCCTACGCCACCAACATGGCCTGGATGGCGGCCAACGTGTCCGCGGCGGAGTTCGTGGTGGGCATCCTGGTCAACTTCCCGGCGTGGGGCTTCACCTGCGGCCGGATGAGCCGGGCACTCCGGGAACGCTACGGCTTCACGGAGCGCGAGACCGTGTTCCTGGATGCCTTCGCGAACCTGCCACCGCTCGAAGGCGCCACGCTCCCCATCATCCAGGAAGGGTTGGACCAGGGGGTGGAGCCCCGGTTGCTCCACCGCTCGGCGCGCTTCTTCCAGGCTTACGAGAAGATGTTCTGGGACGCGATGATGGCGGCCGCGTGGGTTCGATGACGGACACACGGTATGTCCCGCATCGCCGGGCCGTGGCCGGCTTGTGTGGGAGCCCATGTGTAACATCCCGCGCATGACCCCATCCCGACGTCTCATTCTCTCTCTCGTCCCATTGCTGTTGCTGGGCGCGTCCGCCCATGCGGCGCCTCCCACTGCGGCAACGCCCTCCGCCGCGTACCAGTGGCTGGACATCACACTCGAAGCCACGGCCCGGGAGGTGGACCGGCGTGGCGCGCGGCCCACGGTCATCTCCCGCGCGCACGCCATCGCCATGACCGCCATGTACGACGCCTGGGCGGCGTACGACGCACGGGCGGTGGGCACCCGCCTGGGGGGCACCCTGCGCCGGCCTCCCGCCGAGCGGACCCTGGCCAACAAGAAGAAGGCCATCGCCTACGCCACCTACCGCGCCCTGGTGGACCTCTACCCGGAGGACCGCGCGTGGAGCGCGGACCAGATGCGGCAGCTGGGGTTCGATCCGGATGACACCTCGACCGACGTCTCCACCCCCCAGGGCGTGGGCAACGTCGCGGCGGCCGCGGTCCTCGCCTGGCGGCGGCACGATGGCTCCAATCAGTTCGGTGACGAGCCCGGCTCCAGCGGCGTCCCGTACTCCGACTACACCGGCTACGCGCCCGTCAATCCTCCGGACCGCATCATCGACCCCGACCGGTGGCAGCCCATCACGTTCGATGACGGGAAGGGCGGCACCCTCACGCCGGGCTTCCTGACGCCACACTGGTACCGGGTGAAGCCGTTCGCGCTCCAGTCCAGCAGCCAGTTCCGGCCGCCGCCTCCCCCGAAGGTGGGCTCGCACCAGCTCGCCCGGGAGGTCTGGGAAATCATCTACTACAACGCCCATCTCACCCCGGAGCAGAAGGCCCTCGTCGAGTTCATGCGCGATGGCCCCCGCTCCACGGCGCAGTCCGGCCACTGGCTGCGGTTCGCGCAGGACGTGTCCCGCCGCGACGGGTTCGGCCTGGACCAGGACGTGAAGCTCTTCTTCAGCGTGAGCAACGCGGCCCTGGATGCCTTCATCGCCGCCTGGGAGTCCAAGCGGTTCTACGACTCCTCCCGCCCGTGGACGCTGGTGCGTTACTACCGCGCGGGTGACGAGCTGCTGGGCTGGGTCGGTCCGGGCCAGGGCGTGGACAAGATTCCCGCCGAGCAGTGGCACCCGTACTCGCCCGCCACCTTCATCACGCCGCCGTTCCCGGGCTATGTCTCGGGGCACAGCACGGTGAGTGCAGCCTGCGGCCGGGTGATGGAGCTGTTCACCGGCAGCGACTACTTCGGGAAGGTGGAGCATCTCACCGCGGGGGCGCTCACGGAGCCGGGCTTCGCCTGCAACATCATCCAGCAGCGCAAGGGCAAGCCCTCCAAGGACACGCCCGAGGACTGCGAGGTGACCCTGGAGCTGCCGACGTTCAGCGAGACGGCGGAGATGGCCGGCATCTCGCGCGTGATGGGCGGCTACCACATCCAGGCCGACAACATCGCGGGACTGGAGCTGGGGCGGCAGGTGGCGGATTACCTCTGGCCCCGGACGCGCGCCTACTTCGACGGCACGGCGCAGGTGCCCTGAGCACGGCACTCCGGTGAGGTCCGGGCCTTCGGGCCCGGGCCTCCTGGCTCGAGGGACGCTCAAGCTTCGATGAACCGGGTACCCGTGATGCCCGCCGCCTCCATGGCCAGTTTGAGTCGCTCGGAAACGATGAGGGCCACGGTCCAACCCCAGGGGCGAAAGATGTTGGCGTCACCTGCCCTGGCCGGGTCCACTCTCAGCCCCACGACGTTCCGGTATCTTCCCAATTTATCCGGGCGACCATCTTCGGGCCGCCAATAGAGCACCTCTTCACATCGAGCATCGTCGATGCACCGGAGAGTCCGCAGCGTGTTGAGGATGAAGTAGGGCTGGGATTGTCCCTGCACGCGCGCGGGGATGAACTGCACTTCATCCTGGAGCTCGAGGCTCTCGAAAACGGAAACCACACGTCCGCTGACAACGGGGGTGGCCAACTCCGTCAAGCTGAAGTCGAGCGCGCTTCCAGGATGGCCCACTCCAATCAAAGGAGTGCCTTCCAGGTTGATGACCTTTCCCTGATCGAATAGCCAGGGGTCCATGGGCTGGCCTCGATCATCGACATCGAGTTGGCTCAAGACCCACCGTCCGGGAATGCGCATGTCGTCCGACAGGTCGAAATATCTGGCGTGGGTGTTCATTTCTTCCTTGTGACGAGTTTGTTGAGCTTGGAGCCTGGCTTGCAAACATCAGCGGCGATGCTGTCGAGCTCGTCTTCCAAACTGCTCCGGCAATCCTCCGCTGTCCTGCATGTTCTGAGGGCATCACGGAGCCGGCGGAAGACTTCGTTGTGATACTCCTCGGGGTGAGGACCCTTGTGGCCCCTGAGAAAAACGATATTGACCAGATCGTTCAGGCGGAGTCCCGCGCGCTTGAAAAGTAGCTCGAAGCGTGGCGTCCAGGGGCCTCCATTCCTGTCGGAATCCTCGTTCTTGTCCGTGGCGATGTGGTGGCCCTCGTTGTCGTCCTCCTTCTTCGGGGCGCAGTCTCCCGATACCCGCGCGGCCTTGAGCGCGTCCTTGACGGCTGAGGCACTCGCGCCCAGCGTCGCACCCATGAGCAAGATGGTCCCGTCTGCTGTCGAGGTCACCGTGCTTGCTGCCTGGGAAATCTCCACCGCCCCGTCCGCCGTGGCCACCGACAGGAAAGCTCCTTCCGAGGAGGCAACGGTCTTCTGCACGGAGACGCCAACCTTGCCGAGCTTGTCCCAGAGCCCTCCACTCCCAGGCGTCATGGGCACTTCGGAGTGCTTGCCGGCCAATCTGCCCACCGCGACCGTCACGAGGATTCTCAGCCCCACGCCCCCAATGGCCTCTCCGAAGTGTCTGGAAGCATCTTCCAGTGCGCTCTCCGTCATCGCCGCTGACGACTCGTCATACAAGCGTTTGACCGCCGAGGTCACCGCCAAGACTTCCGAAACACCGTAGGTCGCCATGAGCCAGAAGGTGAGCGCCGCCACGGCTCCCTTCGAGATGAACGGTTCGGGTGTAGCTAATGCGACCAAATAAAGAGTCATGGAGATTGCCATGGAGGCAATGAAGACGGGCGAGGTGAACATCTCCTCGGCCGCTTGTTGGGCACCAGGCCCCATGTGCCTGGGTGAGCGTTCGAGTGCCAGGAAGAAGAGGCTGTCTTCCAACGGTCCAGCTTCGTCGAGTCGGCCGACGTCCTTGGAGTTGTAGAATCCCGTGTAGTCCTGGCGGATTCGTTTCTCTACTCCTGGTGACAGGATTCGCCTGGGCTTGGATTTCCCCTCGGACTTGGAATCGGGAGGGCATGGCTCCTGGCTTCCAAGAGCTATCGGTAAGGCGAGCTTGAGGGCGGTGGGTTTTTCTCGTGTTCCCGCTGGGAGCGGCGCCACCTCTCCGTACACGCCTTCGAAGGCTTTGAGGATGGCCCGCACGTCCTCACGAGAGAGTGGCGCCGCGTCCTTGGGGGTCAATGGCCGTAGCGGAAACGTGAGAGACACAGAGTAGCCAGCGCTGGGGTCCCAGTGTCCGCGCGTATCCACCGGTACCTTCACACGAAGACGCTGGCCCTCCATGGCGTTGGCTCGTGTCGTGAACGGGAAGAGCACGAGCAGCAGGAGAACGAAGTGGCAGAGCGGTGGCGGGCTGGGATGTCCCATGGGCGGCCGAGTATCGTCCCCTGCTACTCGGCCGCTACTTCCGTGTGTATGAGGGCGCGGTCCTGTTCCGCTCGCTGGGCTTTACGGTGAGGGATGGATGTTGAGCACGAAGGGTCCGCACTCCGTGTCGTAACCGTCCACGGTGATGAGGACGGTCTGCCCGGCCGACAGGCTCACCGCCACGGACGACTGGAGCGTCTCGTTCGCGTCGTCGTTGCACCCCAGCGACGTGCCGGAAGCGGAGTCCGACACCTCGAGGCTCGTGTCGTAGCTGGAGCCCTCCGTGCTGAAGGTGAAGAGACCCGCCGAGGGCGCCGTCCAGGCGAACGTGGAGTCAGGGGCCAGGGCGTTGTAGGTGCAACTGGGAGTCACCTGGCTCGCCGCGGTGCACGTGGAGCCCTGGACGACGGCGTTGCCGGTGGCCGAGCCGAGGTCCCTGGGGATGGCGAGGAATCGAGGCTCGCGGCCATATGCCTTGTCACCGGCCATGAAGAAGAGCCGATCCCCCACATGGGCGAACGAATCGGGTTCGGAGGAGCCGGAGCCGGGCACGACGTCCAGCATCCGGAACGTGCCCGCCACCGTCCCATCCGTCCGCCACAGCTCCGCGCCGCCGGCTTCGTCCACTCCACTGAAGAGCGCCAGGCCCCGATCCTCCAGTCCGAGGATGTCGACGAGGTAGTCCTGATCCCTGGCGCGGACGCCTCCCTGGGGACCCGGAAGCAGGTCTACGAGCAGGCGCGTCCCGGCCTCCGTTCCGTCGGTCCTCCAGAGCTCCCAGCCATGGGTCTCCTCGTAGGCCACGAACACCAGCCCCGAGCCCGTGGGCGTGAGCGCATGGGGCCCGGAGCTTCCGAGCCCGGGATGGATGTCCTTGAGCAGGCGCGTCCCGGCCTCCGTGCCATCGCTCCGCCACAGCTCGTAGCCGTGAACACCCTCGTCCGCGGTGAAGTACAACACGCCCTGCGAGGTCACCGGGTGGGACATCTCCAGGGCCTCGAACCCGCCCTTGACGAGGACCGTGCCGCTCTGCGTGCCATCGCTCTTCCAGAGCTGCGTCACGCCGTATCCGTCGCGAGCGCTGAAGAACAGGGTGCCGTTCACCGCCATGAACATGCCGAGCGAGGCGTACGCGTTGGCGAAGGGAACCTTGACCAGGCTCGTCCCGCCCGGAGTGCCGTCCGTCTTCCACAACCCTGGATCGTGAAGGCTGTCATCCGCCTCGAAGTAGAGGAGTCCTCCCATCGCCGTGAGCTCGTCGACGCTCCCCGAGGAGTCCTCCTGGCCCATGGACTTGACGGGAACGGTGCCTGCCTCGGTTCCATCGCTGCGCCAGAGGGACATCCCGTTGACGTCGTCATACGCCGTGAAGAACAGGGCGCCGTTGAACGCGGTGAGCTCCTCGGGTTGGGAGGGGTCGGGGCCCGGGCGGAGGTCCTTGACCAGCACCGTCCCGACGGCGGTGCCATCGCTCTTCCACAGCTCGAGGCCATGCACCCCATCGTCCGCCGTGAAGAAGAGCGTCCCGCCCACGTGCGCCGCTCCGGGCCTGCGCAGCCACGTGTCCTCCTCCGGAGCCACCCGCGCCAGCGCCCTGAGCTGGACCGTACCGGCCGCCGTCCCATCGCTCTTCCAGAGCGCCTCGCCGGGGTTGCCATCCGAGGCGACGAAGAAGACCGTCCCTCCAACGACACCGAGGGGGCGCTGCCGGAGCTGGGAGCTCCGGGTGCCCGCCCAGACACCCGCCAGCTCCCGGGTCCCCTTCACGGTCCCGGTCGTCCTCCACGTGCTCCGCGGCCTGCGGTCCAGCCAGGAGTCCGGGTCCACCGGGCCTTCCGGCACGGAGAAGAACAGCGCGCTCCCCACCGGGGTGGGAGTGGGGGACACTGAGTACCAGGGGTTCTCCACTTCGGCCCACGTCTTGAGCGCGAGGGTCCCGGTGGCGGTGCCGTCACTGCGCCACAGCCCGCGCGTGCCCACGGTAGTCGAGGCGGTGAAGTAGAGGCCACCGTTCCAGGCGAGGAGCTCCTGGGGGGCCGAGCCGTCGGCGCCCGGGAGCACATCCTTCACCTGGCGCGTGCCCGCCGTCGTGCCATCGCTCGTCCACAGCTCACGTCCGCCCAGGGCGTCGGTGCCAATGAAATACAGGGTGTTGCCGAGCGCGGTGAGCGAGCCCGGCGCGTCATCGAATGTGCGGATCAGGACCGGCGCCGTGCCATTGCTCTTCCAGAGGGACGTGGAGCTCGAGAGGAAGAGGGTGCCGTTGACGGCCTCCAGGTCGGAGATCCTCGAGGACTGCGTGGCCACGGGGACGGTTCCCGCGGGCGTCCCGTCGCTCTTCCACAGGACCTTGTCCACGGTGAAGAAGAGCGAGCTGCCCACCTGGGTGAGCAGGTGGCTGGAAATGAAGGAGCCGGAAGGCACGGGGATCGTCGCGAGGAGCACGGCTCCGGCCCCATCCCGCTTCCACACCTGCAGGTTGTTCGCGGCGTCCCGGCCGGTGAAGAACACGGCGGTGCCCGTGGAGATCAGCTCGAAATCACAGCCGCAGCTGTCCGTGGGAGCCAGTTGCTGGAGGAGCACGGTGCCCGCCGCGGTGCCATCGCTCTTCCAGAGCTGCTGCAGATAGTTCCCATCGTACTGGTGGTAGATGAAGAACACCGTTCCACCCACCTGGACCATGGCGCCGATCTGATCCGAGTTGCTGGTACTGAGCAGGCGCTTCACCAGGACGGTGCCCGCCGGGGTGCCGTCCGTCTTCCACAGCTCTTCAGCACCGAAGTCGTCCGCGCCGCCGCTCCGGGCCGAGAAGAAGACCGTCCCCTGAGCGAGGGTCAGGAGCCGGGGATTCGAGCCCGGCAATCCTGGCACGAGGTCCCTCACCAGCGAGGTGCCCGCCTCGGTTCCGTCACTGCGCCACAGCTCCCTGCCATGCAACTCGTCGTTCGCCACGAAGAGCGACACGCCACCCCCCAGGGCCACGGACCCGGGGTCGTGCTGGGGAAACCGGACGGGGCGGGTGTTGATGTCTCGCACCTGGACGGCGCCCAGCGGCAATGCCTGGGCCACGGTTCCCGGTGCCAGCACGGGGGCATCATCCACCCCCTGTATCTCCGAGCAGCCGCCGAGCACGGCGACCATCCCGGCGAGGAGCAGCCGAACCACCTCTGTCTTTCTCATTCACGTCCCCTGCGGGGGAATGAGGACAGAGGCGGCACACGCCTCCCCCATGAGCGCGCCGCGTGGCCCCTCGCGGCGCTCCCGGCATCAGGCTCTCGAGCCCGTGTGCGTGAGGATCGCCCGAGCCATTTCCCCCAACAGCGGGCGGGGAAAATCATGGCCCAGTCCTTCTAACATGAGCAGCCTGGCCCCGGGGATGGTCTCGGCCAGGGCCACCCCATGCGGGGAAGGCAGAATCGGGTCGTCCTTCCCGTGGATGACGAGCGTGGGCACGCGCAGGCGCTTGAGCGCCTCGGCCTGCTCGCGCGTGGCGGAGGGCACGAGCCCGTGGTTCGCCGAGGCGGCGAAGTTGTGCGCGCGGTCGACCATCCGTTCCACCCGGCGCCGGAGCGGCTGTTCCTCGAAGGGGGCCGCGCTGCCGGACAGGGCCCGGAGCATCTTCATCTGGAACTCGATGAGGTCCTCGCGGGTGATGGGCGGTTTGCTGACCGCCGCCAGGTGCACCTCGATCACACGTTGGGCGGGCGGTGGCAGCGGCGCCTCCGCCGTTGTCCGGCCCTGGAAGGACTCCTGGATGGCCTCCATGGTCGTGGGCCGCAGCGGCGTGGACATCATCAAGGTCAGGGTGCGCACGCGCTCGGGGTGGAGGATGCTCACGATCTGGCTGATCATCCCGCCCATCGAGGCGCCCACCAGGTGGACCGTGGAGATGCCATACGCATCGAGCACGCCCACCGCGTCCGCGGCCATGTCCGTCATCGTGTAGGGATTCTTCTGGAAGTCGAAGCAGGTCGACTGGCCCGTGTCCCGGTGGTCGTAACGGATGACGTAGTGCCCCCCGGAGACCAGCTGCTCGATGAGCTCATCGGGCCAGCCGAGGCCCTGGGCCGACGCGCCCATCACCAGCAGGATCGCCGGATGCGTCGAGTCGCCAAAGCTCTCGGTCCACAGCTCGATGCCATTGGCCTTCACCATACGTTCCGCCATGCCGTTGCCCCGTTTGCTGAGTTCACTTCGGTTCGCGGCGATGATGCGGCCGGGGCGTGTGTGCATCAAGCCGCTTCCTCCTGCTCGCGGTGGGTGTGACGAGAGCTCCCCGTCCGGGTCACACGTCGAAATCGTGCATGCATGCGGAAATAAATCGTCCCGCCAGGCTTTGTCCTCGGCGCTTCCATCAGAGCCCGGGCTCGATGGAGCGGCTAGCGAACCAGACACGGAGAACGACATGAGCAAGACGCAGCAGAAGTCCCGCCTCCAGGTGAAGGACATCGCCGAGACCTCGAAGCGGCTGGGTGAGCGCGAGATCAACGAGGCGGAGCTGAAGTTCGTCACGGGCGGCGCGGGTCCCACCCAGGGTGGCACCACCTCCGACACCGGTGACACCGACCAGTAAGAAGTAGGAATCAGGCGCGTCTGGTCCGCCAGAGGGCGAGCCGGGCGCGCCTGCTTCACCAACCCCTTCCGCGGAGCGGGTCATGATTCTCATCGTGAGCGAGCCCAAGGACCTGCACGCCAATGCCGTCGAGGCGAAGCTGCTCCAACGGGGCGCCAAGGTGTGCCGTTTCGACTGGGCCGAGTTCCCTGGCACGGCGGCGATGTCCATCTCCTATCGCGGCGGGCGCAAGAGCGTGCGGCTCACCCGTGGCGGCGAGGTGTTCGAGCTGGCCGAGTGCACCAGCGCCTGGTTGCGCCGCCCGAACAAGCCTCGCCTTCCCACGCACATTCCCATCCCGCTGCTCAAGGAGTACGCGGACGAGGAGTGCTACCGGCTCGTCCAGGACACCACCAACGCCTTGGAGGAGGTCCCCTGGTTGCCAGGGCCCATCGACGCCATCCGGCGCGCGGACAACAAGCAGCTCCAGCTCCAACTGGCCACGCAGCTCGGGCTCGAGATTCCGCCCACCCTCATCACCAACGAGCCGGATGAGTTCCTGGAGTTCTACCGCCAGCACGACGGGCAGCTCATCGACAAGTTCCCCAGTGTCGCCATGCCCGCCAGCCAGCGCACCGGCCGCGAGCTCATCCGCTACACGCAGCCCGTCACCACCCGCGACGTGGGCTATGCGCGGCGCCTGCGCCACAGCCCCATGTTGTTCCAGGCCCGGGTGCCCAAGAAGTTCGAGCTGCGCATCACCGTCGTCGGTGAGGCGGTGCTCGCCGCCGAAATCCATTCCCAGTCCACCCGGCGCACCCAGCTCGACTGGCGCCATTATGACCTGGGCCACACGCCGCACCGCGAGCACCACCTGCCGGACTCCATCCGCCGCGCCTGTCTGGAGCTCGTCGCCCGGCTGGGGCTGTGCTTCGGCGCCATCGACATCATCGTCACCCCGGATGACCGCTACGTCTTCCTGGAGATCAACCCCAACGGCCAGTGGCTGTGGATCGAGGAGCAGACGGGTCTGCCCATCGGCGATGCCATCTGCACCGCGCTCATGAACCCGGGCGCTCCCACCCGTTTTCCCGTTGCCCGGCCCTCGCGCGCCTCACAGGAGAAGTCGCCATGAAGGAGTCCCTGCTTGCCGCCGTCCGCGACTCGCTCGAGCTGCTGGTGCGGCTGCGCCAGGAGCGGCTCGAGCCCGACCAGGCCAAGGAGCTGATCCGTGGCTTGAAGGCCCGTCACCCCGCTCACTGGATGAACATGGTCTGGGAGCAGGAGACGTACGAGGACAAGCGTCACTACGACATCCTCGTCGGCGATGAGGACGGCACGTACTCCCTGGGCTACTGCGCCGATGAGTCGTTGCCCTGGCCCGCGCGCGGGCTCCAGCGGATGAACGAGTCGCTCGTGGTGCGAGTCAATGAAGAGCCCATCCGCATCAACCAGGTCATCACCAGCCTGGACTATGCGTGGCACACGCTGCACATCGGGCGTCACCTCATCAACGTGGCGATCATCGAGCAGGAGCTCCAGGGCGGCGTCGTCGAGGTCACCGACGAGGACTTCGCCGAGGCGCTGCTCGAGTTCCGGCAGCGGCGGCGGCTGTTCACCGCGGCCCAGGTGGAGCGCTGGATGCTCGAGCACGGCACCACCGAGCAGCTGCTGGAGAACCACCTGCGCTCGACGGTGGCGCAGAAGAAGCTGCGCAAGCGCGTGTCCGAGGGCCGCGAGGAGGCCTGGTTCAACAGCCACCGCGCCGAATTCGACCGCGTCCAGGTCGCCCGGGTGTTCATCCCCGACGAGGCCGAGGCCCATCGGACGTACGAGCAGTTGCGCGGCAACCCGGACCAGTTCCTCCAGATGGCCCAGACGCGCTTCCTGGAGCGCAACGAGCCGAACGACCTGTTCGTCACACTGCGGCGCGGAGAGCTCGAGCCCCAGCAGGCCGGGCTCCTCTTCGCCACCGCGCCGGGGCAGTTGGTTCCTCCCGTCAGCAGCGGGGGCGGCTACGAGCTGGTGCAGGTGTTGCGCTTCCTCCCCGCGCGGTTCGACGAGGCGACGCGCGGAAGGGTCGCGGACCTGATGTTCGAGGAGTGGCTCGCCCAGAAGCGCAGCGAGGCCCGCGTGGAGTGGTACTGGGGCGCGGCCGAGGCCGCTCCGCTGCCCGCCGTGTCCTTGTGAGCCGAGGGGCCTCGCGCCCCCGCCCGGAGGTCCCCCATGAAGAGGTTCCTCTCGTTCCTGGCGTGCGCGGTGGCCGTGGCCCTGCTCGGGCCGGGGTGTGCCCACGCTCCGGCGCCCGCTGTTGCTCCGGCGGATGCGAATGCACTGAGGCAACAGGCCGAGGCGGCGTACTTCGCGCTCGACTTTCCTCGCTGCGCCGGGAGCTACCGCGCGTCGGCGGACGCGAGCCAGGAAGCGGCCTCCCGTGCCGAGCTCCTCTACTCCGCGGCGTGCTGCGCGTCGCTGGCGGGTGTGTCCCAGGAGGGGCTCGGGCTGCTGCGGCGCGCCGTCCAGGAGGGCTACGCCCAGGCCGACACGCTGGCGCATGACCCCGAGCTCCGCCCGCTGCACGCGCTCGAGGGGTGGGACGCGGTGCTCGCTCAGGCGAGGGCCAACGCCCAGAAGGCCCTCAAGCCCCCACCGCCCCTCCGGGTGCTCGCGGGGGTGGACGTGTACGGCTCGCGCCGCGTCGATGCCGAGACGGTGCGCCGCGCGTTTGGCTTCGAGGTGGGTCAACCGTTCGTGTACAGCCAGGCCCTGGTGACGATGAAGGAGAACGGGCTCCGGCGGCAGTACGCCCTGGCCTTCTCCCATGTGGCGTACATCAGCTATCACGCGGGCCCCGAGGCCGGCCGCGACTACATCACCGTGGACCTGGTGGACGAGGACGAGGCCTGGCGGCTGAAGTTCCTCCCCGAGCCGGCCGGGCACCCGGAGGATCCGGAGGGGCTCGTGGCGCGGTGGCGGGAATACGAGGACCGGGCCTGGACGCTGCTGCGCCGGGGCGAGCTGGACCTCGCGAAGCCCGTCTGCCGGGTGACGCACTGCTCGCTGGGGTTCGGCCACGCCGAGCTGTCGTCCTT
Source organism: Archangium lipolyticum (assembly GCF_024623785.1). Lineage (NCBI taxonomy): Bacteria > Pseudomonadati > Myxococcota > Myxococcia > Myxococcales > Archangiaceae > Archangium > Archangium lipolyticum. The sequence continues at coordinate 54,732 of NZ_JANKBZ010000037.1, read as the reverse complement.
CGAGCCCGTCTTCGTGGAGAAGGTTCCCGCGCACGTGGACGCGCTGGGCCGCGTGCTGCGCGAGGACGCCGACCCGAAGAACCGGGCCGCCGCGGCCTTCCTGCTCGCGTATGTCTCCGAGCCGGGTCTGGCCATCGAGCGGCTCGTGGGCTCCATCCGGGATTCTTCCCCGCTGGTGCGCAACAACGTGCTCCGCGTCCTGGGGGCCCTGCAGCGCCACGCGGACCGTCCGCTCGTCGAGCTGCCCCGCGTGCTCGACGCGATGGCCCTTCCCCAGACGACCGATCGTAACAAGGCCACCAGCCTGCTCGTGGCCGTGCTCGAGAAGATGAGCCCCTCGGAGCGGGCCGCCCGGCTCGCGGACATCCTCCGTCAGGCCGGTGAGCAGCTCGTGGCCATGACCGCGCTCCAGCAGCCCATCAACCGCGACCCGGCCCGCACCGTGTTGGAGCGTCTCTCGGGTGAGCAGCATGACGCGGAGGGCTGGCGGGTGTGGCTTCAGAAGCAACAACTGCCATGAGCCGGTTTTTCCTGCGCTCGCCTTGATTCAATGTCTGGCTCGCATTCATGCTCCCCTGGCTCGGCGGCATCCTGCCGTCGATGGGGAGGAAGACCTGGATGCGTACCCGGATGCTCGCAGCTTGTCTCTCGTTCGCGCTCACGGCCTGTGGCACGGAACAGTCGGACCCCGCCGGTGAGGCGAAGGCCGATGCTGTGGACCTCGGCTCCACCCAGGACATCGCCGCGGCCCTCGCCGCCTTCCCCGCGACGGAGGTGCTCGGCACGCACGAGAACGGCGTTCCGTACATGGTCCGTGGCCACTTCGGCTCGACCGCCCTGTCGCTTCAGGGACTCGCGGCCCGGGATGCCCACGCGCACGTCAGCCAGGCCCTGGCTGGCATCGCTCCCATGTTCCGCTTGAAGGCCTCGGACCTCGTCGTGCGCCAGCTCTCCCGGGACGAGCGGGGTCATACCCATATCCGCTATGCCCAGACGAAGAACGGGCTGCCCGTCGTGGGCCACGAGCTGGTCGTCCACGTGGACGCGGAAGGCCGCATCTACTCCGCCAACGGCTCGGCCCGCGATGGTGAGCAGCTGCCCTCCCAGGCGCGGATCTCCTCCGAGGCCGCGCGTGTCGTGGCGCTCGAGAGCACTCCGGGTGGCGGCTTCACGGAGGAGACGCCGCGGCTCGTCTACGTGCGTTCCAGTGCGGACGGGCGGTTGAAGCTGACCTTCGAGACCGTCGTCACGGGCTCGCACGCGGGCATGCCCGTGAGGGACCACGTCTTCGTCGACGCCCTCGACGGCTCCGTCGTGGAGCGCACCTCGGACATCCACGACGCGCTCAACCGTGCCATCTACTCGGCGACCCCTCCGCCCACCCATCTGGTCCGCAGCGAGGGGCAGGCTCCCACGGGGGATGCCGTCGTGGACAATGCGTATGACAACCTCGGCCTCTTCTACAATTGCTTCCAGCAGAACTTCAGCCGTGACTCGTTCAACGGGGCCGGGGCGCAGCTGAGGGCCACCGTCCATTACAGCAGCAACGCCTTCTGGGACGGCGCGCAGATGACCTGTGGTGACGGGGATGGCGTCACCAGTGGCCCGCTGTGCAACGACCTGGACATCGTCGTCCACGAGTTCACCCACGCGGTGACCGATAGCGATTCCGACCTCATCTACTCGGGCGAGTCCGGCGCGCTCAACGAGGGCATGAGTGACATCTTCGCCGCCTACTGCGAGAGCTGGACGCGCAGCTGGTCCACCGACCTGGACGTATGGAAGATCGGCGAGGACATCTGGACGCCCGCCACCGCGGGCGATGCGCTCCGGTACATGTACGACCCGATGCTGGATGGTTCGTCGAGGGACTACTACCCGGACCGCTACACGGGCACCTCCGACAACGGGGGCGTGCACTGGAACTCGGGCATCGCCAACCTGGCGTTCAAGCTGTTGGCGACGGGCGGCACGCACCCGCGCGGCAAGTCGACCGTCGGCGTGGGAGGCATTGGCGTGCAGAAGGCCGGTGCCATCTTCTACAGGGCCGGCAGGGACCTGATGACGGCCAGCACCACCTTCGCCCAGGCGAAGACCTACACCGAGCAGGCCGCCGTGATGCTCCATGGCTCCGGTTCGGCGGAGCAGGCTTCCGTCACCCAGGCCTGGCTGGCCGTGGGCGTGGGCGCGGCGGTTCCGCCTCCGGTGGCCACCGCGCTGACCAACGGTGTGGCGAAGACGGGCCTGTCGGGCGCCTCGGGCTCGCAGACCTACTACTACCTGGACGTCCCGGCCGGCGTGGCATCGACCTTCGCCCTCAGCGGCGGCACGGGTGACGCGGACCTGTACGTGAAGGCCGGCTCCGCGCCGACCACGTCCTCGTACGACTGCCGGCCGTACCTGTCCGGCAGCAACGAGACGTGCAACATCCCGGCGAAGACCACGGCCACCCGTGTCTACGTGATGCTGCGCGGGTTCAACGCGTACGCGGGCGCCTCGCTCAAGGGCACCTACTAGCGCCAGCCCGCCGATGGGCTCCGTGGGGTCACCTCACCCGGGGTGCCCCTCACTGTGTATTGCTTGACACATGAGGCTTCGGCCACGGAGCATCCCGCCGCCCTGCACGGACGTGGAGCCCACTTCCGAGGCTCCCCTCCCGCGGCAGGGCAGGGGAAGAGATGCTGCTCGAGGACAAGGTCATCATCGTCACCGGCGCCACGTCGGGAATTGGAGCCGCCACCGCCATCGAGGCGGCCCGTCAGGGCGCCCGGGTGGTGCTCGCTGGCCGCCGCGCCGACAGGGGCGAGGAGCTGGTGGGGCAGATCCGCGCCAAGGGCGGGAAGGCGCTCTTCATCCGCACGGACGTCTCGAAGGAGGCGGAGATCGAATCGCTCGTCGAGCGCACCGTCAGCGAGTACGGCCGGCTGGATGGCGCCTTCAACAACGCGGGCATCCCCGGCCCCCTCGGGAAGCTCGCCGAGCTCCCGGCGGCCGAGTACCGCCAGCTCATGACGATCAACCTGGACTCCGCCCTGCTGTGCATGCGCTGCGAAATCCAGGCGATGAAGAAGACCGGTGGTGGCTCCATCGTCAACTGTGCCTCCATCCTCGGGCTCGTCGGCGGGCCGGGCTTTGGCGCCTACACGGCGGCCAAGCATGGCCTGCTGGGCATGACCAAGGCCGCGGCCCTGGACTACGCGACGGAGGGCATCCGGGTGAACGCGGTGATGCCCGGTCCGATCGAGACGGAGATCTGGAGCCACATCCACCAGGGCGAGCCGGTCCGCCAGGCGTTCGTCGACGGCGTGCCGATGCAGCGCGCGGCCCGCTCGGAGGAGGTGGCGAAGCCGGTGATGTTCCTGCTGTCCGACTGGTCGTCGTACATCACCGGCACGTCGCTCGTCATCGACGGCGGGTACACGGCCCGCTAGGGTTTCCGAGCGCTCCTACCGCTCGTAGAAGAGCAGGCTCGGGTCGAGGATGGGCCCGGAGCCGGCCAGGGTGCCGAACACGATGGCATCCCAGGTCCGGCGCCAGTTCGTGTAGCGCGCCACCCGGGAGATGCTGCCGCGTCCGTCCACCGCGTATAGCTCTCCCTGCCCCGCGTTCCGGTCGTAGAACAACAGGCCGTTGGCGCCGGTGTCGGAGATCCTGCACGGGATGATCATGTCCCAGGTGCGGCGCCAGTTCGTGTACGCCGCCAGCGGGACGAGGCCTCCGTGCCCATCCACCGCGTGCAGCTCTCCGTGCCCCGCGTTCCGGTCGTAGAACACCAACACGGTGCGGTTGGCGTCACTGGTGGACTGGGTGAAGGGGACGAGCAGGTCCCAGGTGCGGCGCCAGTTCGTGTGACGCGCCACCCGGGAGAGGTTCCCCTGTCCATCCGTCGCGTAGAACTCCCCGTGGCCCTCGGACCGGTCGTAGAAGAGGAGTGACGCGAAGGCCCGCGTGGCGTCGGGAGCCACGTCCAGGGAGTGGATGGGAAGGATGGCGCTCCAGGTGCGGCGCCAGTTCGTGAATCGGGCGGCGCGGAAGACGCCCCCCTCTCCGTCCATTCCGTAGAGCTCTCCCAGCCCTGCCTCGCGATCGTAGAAGACCAGGGAGTCGCCCCTGCTGGCCTCCAGGAAGGTGCCCGGGACGATGAGGTCCCAGCCACGGCGCCAGTCGGTGTGACGCTTCAGGAGTTGGGGCGCTCCCCCTTCTCCGCTCGGCAGGTAGAACTCTCCCACTCCCGCCGCGCGGTCATAGAAGAGCAGGTTCGTGGCCTCCGTGAACTCCAGGTAGGCACCCGGGATGATCAGATCCCATGTGCTCCGGACGTCGCGCTGGGTGTACGCGCGCTCGAGCTTCCCGGCCAGGAAGGTATAGCCCTCGAGCTCTCCATCGAAACGGACGTCCGGGGCCTTGGCATTGGACTGCTCCTGGGTGGATGAGGCCTGCTGTGTGTCGGTCGGCATGATTGTCTCCACGTGGCTGGAAGTGCACCGCGCTGGAGACTGAGGAGGCCGTCAGGCGTTGTGAGCATCCCGGGGCAGGCCCTCGCCCGGTGGCCCTGACGACAGGCGGACAAGCGAGGCCGTGCCCGCCGTCTTCACATCACCTCATGTGCGTATGGCTTTGAGCGGGTCCACGAAGCGCCGCCCTGGCTCGGTGCATCGCCGACATCTCTCGAACAAATTCTCAGAATTCAAGGGCACGCGCTGTGTGAAGTTTTCGTCACAGTGCTTTGCTTCGGGGAATATTTTCAATTAGCTATAGGCGGAATCGAATTCCTTGAGGGGTCACGAAAGGCATAGGCAGAGGTGCGTCAGCCCAGGTGAGGTGTACCCGGGGCCTGAGCCTTTCAACGCTCTGCTCGAGAGACATGCGCGCCAGGGGGGGCCCGTCATCTGCGGCGCATGTCTCGAAAACTCCTGAAGAACAGGTGAAGGAGCAGCATGAACAAGCATTGGAGTCGTCTTGCCGCGGCGCTCGCGCTGTCGGCATTGGCAGTGGTGGGGTGTACCTCGGCGGAGGAGCCTCGGCCCGAGCCGCAACCGGAGCAGGCGCGGTCCAACGACGTGGGGCAGATGTTCTCGAGGCTCACGGCCCAGGAGTTGGATGTCTATGCACAGCGGGGTCTGAACTTCGTCGTTCCGGACACGGTGACGTGGACCAAGACCAACGGCTGCGGCGCCTGCCACCGCGTGGGCGCGCCTCTGTATGGCGCCTCGCTCGCGGCGTACACGGGCTACCAGGTGAATACCAGCCAGACCACCGGCACCGGTTACCTGGCCAGCTTCCTCTCGACTGAGCAGCTCGCGAACGGCTCCTGGACGCACAGCGGTTCCTACACGTACATCAAGACCGCCTACAACGCCTTCGGTCTGGCGGGCTACTCGCAGTACGACAGCGACGTGTACCTGCCCAAGCTGCAGAAGGCCGTCGACTGGGCCATGGGCGCCACGGCCGGCTACAAGTTCACCAACCCCGTGGATGGCAAGGCGTTGCAGGGCGTGACGAGCGCCTACATGCCCCAGGACCACGGCTCCAACCCGGTCACCCTGGGCTGGCAGATGCCCACCGCGTACATGGCGGTGGCCACCCGCGCCCTGCTGGACGTGGGCAGCGGCATCCCTCCCCTGCAGCGCGACAACTACAGTCTGTTCTTGAAGAACATGGCTGACTCGCTCGAGGGCCGGTACGTGCGCTCCGCGGGTGCCTGGCTCCCGCAGGACGTGGCCTTCGCGGCCATCGGCACGGTGCAGGATGGCCGCAATCCCGCCAACAACGCCAGCGTGGCGGCCATGCGCGACGAGCTGCTCAGCCGCTACAGCGGTGGCGGCTGGGGTGATGTCAGCATCGGCAGCCCCAACGTGTACACCACGGGCATCGCGCTCTACGCGCTCTGCCAGCTCCAGGTGCGCCAGGACGAGAACGCCACCGTGGCCAACGCCCTCACCTGGCTGGCCAACCAGCAGTGCACCTCGGCCAACAACTACTGCGGCACCGGCTCCGCCGCCAAGAATGGCAGCTGGGTGCTCACTGGCCACGAGGGCGACGTGCCCACCATCTTCGCCACCCTGGCCATGTCCTGCTACGGCTCGCTCAACGTGGACGTCACCCTGACGCCGCCGTCGGTGGTGCTCGAGCCCCTGCTGGCCGTCCCGCAGACCACCAGCTTCACCGTCCGGGTCCGGAACACGGGCTACACCCGCAACACCTATACCCTGGTCCCCAGCGGCAACTGGCCGGGCATGGTCGTCAGCCACAACAATCCCTCGCTCACGCTGGAGCCGGGCCAGGAGGCCGTGGACGTGGTGACGGTGACGATGCCCGCCAACCTGCCCGAGAGCTCCGTCATCCCCGTGTCCATCAAGGTGTCCTATGGCACCCGGAGCGGCATGGTGGAGAAGACCGTGACCTTCAGCGTCATCGTTCCTCCGCGGCCGACCGTCAACGGCCTGGAGACGATCACCACCATCCTCAGCCCCGCCAACGGAGCGGTGATTGCTCCGGGCACCTCGGTGGGGTTGTCGGCCCGGGTGAGGCTCGCCGCCTCCGGCAATGCCGTCACCCTGGGGACGATGACCTTCTTCTCGAGCGGTACGGCCATCGCCACGGTGCAGGCGGATGCCAGCGGCAACTTCTCCTACAACTGGCCCGTGCCGGGCTCGGCGCCGCTGGGGCCGCAGAGCTTCACGGCGACCTACAACGGCTACGCCACCGCCAACCACTCCATCGACTACAAGGGTTCCAAGGCGGACGGCAACTTCACCATCGGCTACGCCAATGGCTTCTTCTGCACGACCAGTGCCCAGTGCCAGAGCGGCTTCTGTGTGGACGGGGTGTGCTGCAACTCGGCGTGTGGCGACGGGAGCCCCAATGACTGCCAGGCTTGCAGCCGGCTGGCTGGCGCCGCCTCGGATGGCGTCTGCGGCGCGGTGAACGCGGGCACCATCTGCCGGCCCTCGCGCGGCTTCTGCGACGTGGCGGAGACGTGTGATGGCGTCTCCACCGTCTGCACCGCGACGGATACCCTGGCGGCCAACGGCACCTCGTGCGGCCTCAACAGCGCGTCGTGCTCCAACGGTGATTGCAAGACCATTCCCAAGGGACTCAACGCCCGGTACTTCAACAACACCACCGTGAGCGAGCCGTATGTCTACAACCGGGTGGAGACGAGCGTGAACTGGAGCTGGGGCACCAACGCGCCCTATCCCGGCGTCAACGCGGACAACTTCTCCTCCCGGTATACGGGTGACATCACCACGCCCTTCGACACGAACTTCCCCGACAAGTACACCGGCCGCTACTGGTTCTATACCCAGAGCGACGAGGGCGTGCGGTTGTGGGTGAATGGCAAGCTGATCATCGACAACTGGACCAGCCACGCCTCCACCCTGGACAGCGGGACCATCTTCCTGGAAGCCGGCAAGCGCTACAGCGTGCTGCTCGAGTACTACGAGGGGACCGGGAACGCGAACGTGAGCCTCCAGTGGCAGCCGCCCACGCAGGCCACCGCCTCCGTCATCACCTCCTCCAGCATGACCCCGGCGGTCAACAACCCGGTGCCCATCCGCATCCGCAGCCCGCTGGACCAGACCACCTACCTGGCCCCGGCCAATGTCATGGTGGACGTGGAGGTGCAGGGCCTGTACGCCACCATCAACAAGGTGGAGGTGTTCGTGGATGGGGTGAGCCAGGGCGCCAAGACGTCCGCGCCCTTCGCCTGGCCCGTGCCGCTCGGCGCTGGCGTCTACACCGTCACCGCGCGCGTGGAGGCCACGGGCACCAGTGCCAGTGGCGCGGTGCCGCTCGTCCAGTACGCCAGGCCCGCGTCCGTGCGCGTGCTGCCCTCGCCCGCCGGCACCAGCGTGGGCTACGGTCTGACGGCGGACTACTTCAACGGCTCCAACTTCCAGAAGTTCGAGTTCACCCGCTCCGAGTACACGCTCTTCCTGGACGGCAACCAGAACAACCCGCTGCCGCAGGACATCCTCAATCCGGATGGCTACTCGGTGCGGTGGACGGGCACCACCATCCCCGCCTACTCGCAGGCCTATACCTTCTCCATCAACGCCAACCACCCGGCCCGGGTGTGGGTGAACAACAACCTGGTCATCGACACCCAGGCCAACCCGGGGCAGACCGCCTCGGCGCCCATCGGCCTGACGGCGGGCGCCCTGGTCCCCGTCAAGGTGGAGTATTACAAGAACTCGGCGACGCCCACGCTGATGCAGCTCTTCTGGGCGAGCCAGAGCGAGCCCAAGAGCCTCATCCCCGGCACGCGCCTGTACCCGGCGCCCGTGTCCACCCGGCCGTAATGCCGTGACTCCCCGGGGGGCTGGGGCCTGCCGGGCTCCGCCCCTGGGGTGGCTATCACCCCTTTTCCTCGAGGAAGACGTTTCATGCGCAATCGTTTCAAGAACCGGCTGATGGCTGGTGCACTGGTGGCCGTTGGCGTGGGGTGTGGTGGCCCCGACGCCGTTTCCGAGCAGCCAGGCCAGGTGGAGTCGGCCCTGGTGCCGACCGGGGTCACCCCGGCCACCAATGACACCTTCACCCAGCAGCTGAAGAATGACATCGCCGCCGCCCTGGCGGAGTCCCAGTCGGTGCCCATCGTGCATCCCGAGCTGCTCCCGCCCAACCTGGTGCCGGACCTGCTGGTGGGGCAGGACCTGTGCAAGGTGTGGGTGTCCTTCTACAGCGAGGGGGCCGGCAACAAGAACGCGCTGGGCTACTTCGTCTATCAGGATGGCGCGCCGCCCTCGAGCGTGCCGCTGGCCACCCGCCAGGCCAACATCATCTTCTCCAACTCCTCGGCCGTGGGCAGCGGTGGCAATCTGGTGCAGGGCAATCGCTTCCTGCTCGGCACCGGCCTGGACACCACCTTCTCCAAGGGCTCGCGTATCGGCTTCTACCTGGTGGCGGATGGCTGGAATGGCTCCGCGGTGGACTTCAACAAGCCCACCTACTACACGGTGGACGCCCTCAACCCGGAGTCGACGGCCGCCAAGAAGCGCCACGGGCTCATCGTCCACCATGCGGACGCGCAGCGGCTGGTGATGGGCTTCGAGGACCTCAACCGCGACGGTTCCGCCGACAACGACTTCAACGACGTGGTGTTCACGATCAACTGGGCGCCCCAGGAGTGTCTCATCATCCAGAATCCTGGCATTGATCCGGATTCGAGCTGCCAGGCCGTGAAGACGCGCAGTCCCAACGCGGTGACCGGCTGGTACAACCTGGACCCGTGCGGTACCCAGGGCGCGCAGAAGGACACCTATTTCTGCGACATGGACAAGGTGGGGGCCAACGGCATCAAGGGCGGCTGGACGGTGCCCGGCTGGCAGGAGGCCTCGGCCACCACCACCCTCGGCCTGGAGAAGCGCGGCGTCCAGTCGAACAGCGCCACCAACTGGTCGCGCCCGCTCACGTGCCTCCCCTTCAACGAGGTCATGGTCTTCAACAAGACCCACGGCCAGTTCTTCACCGACACGCTCAAGGGCAGCCAGTTCCGGGTGACCTCCGTGCCCTATGCGCTGGGCGAGGCGGGCCACTCCTTCAACCAGGGCCGCTACGGGCCGGACTCGCCCTTCTACACCCCCATCACCCAGGGCTGCGTGGGCTACAACTATGACGGCAGCATCTTCGCCGACTGGGCCTGTGTGACGGATTACACGGTGGGCGGCACCGCCCGGGGCCACATCGCCGACTACGCCCTGGACTACAACTGCAACCCCGCCCCCGCCTATGACCCGTCCAGGGCCTGGGCCTGGGCCAATGACTCCACCTGCTCCCTGGTCGGCCAGGACTACCTGTGGGGCATCGCCGTCCGCTGAGAGTCCGAGCGTCTGGATTCCTTCATGAGCACCCGGAGGGCCCGTGCGGACTCCGGGTGCTCGTGTCTTTTTGGAGAGCCCCCATCATGCGCAACCGCTCGTGTGTCCGTTCGTTGGCCGCCGCCTTCGCCCTCGCGGCCTTGTCTGGCTGTCCCCACCCACCGCCCGAGCCCACGCCCGACGCGGGTACGCTCGATGCGGGCACGCCCGTGGATGGAGGTTCCGAACCGGAGCCGGATGCGGGCACCCCCTTGCCGGAGATACCACGGCCCGGCTCGCAGGTGCCCCCCCGCGCGAAAGACCCGGCGGCGAGCTGCCAGGAGGTGAAGGCGCGCAATCCCAGCGCCCCGAGCGACTGGTACTGGCTGGACCCCTGTGGCACCCAGGGCGCGCGGCAGGCCCTCTATTACTGTGAAATGGACAGGCCGGGCTCCAATGGCGCCCGTGGCGGCTGGACGGTGGCTGGTTGGCAGCCCGCCTCGGCCATCACCACCCTGGGCGTGGAGCGCCGTGACACGCCCTCGGCCCAGGCCAGCAACTGGAGCAGCTCGCTCGAGTGTCTGTCCTTCCGCGAGGTCATGATCTTCAACAAGACCACGGGGGCGTATTTCACCGACTCGCTGCCGGGCGAGCCCTCGCGGGTGTCTTCCGTGCCCTACGCGCTGGGTGTCCCGGGCCACTCCTTCAACCAGGGCCGCTATGGTCCGGACTCGCCCTCCTATACGCCCATCACCCAGGCCTGTGTGGGCTTCAGCTACAACGGCGCGCTCTCCGCCGAGTGGGCTTGTGTCACCGACACGAGCGCGGGCGGCACGGCCCGGGGCCATGTCGCGGACTACGCCCTGGACTACAACTGCAAGCCCGTGCCCACCTACGACCCCAACCGTGCCTGGGCCTGGGCGGACAATGACTCCTGCTCGCTGGTGGGTGAGGACTACGCGTGGGGCATCGCCGTGCGCTGAGTGCCTGAGGGACCGCCCTTCAGCCCCGGTGCCGCTCGGCCGCGCGGTAGAACTGGCTGAGGGAGTAGTTCAGGAGCGATTGGCGCGAGCGCATGTAATGGCGTGCCCTGGCAAAGGGCAACCAGACACGGTGGCCCACGAGAACCTGGGCCTCTTCGAGCTTCTGGCGCGGTATCCACCGGCCGCCCAGGTGGCGCACCAGCACCTGGCCCAGATAGGCGCCAATGGCGGGTACCGCGCGCTCGTCAACGGCTTCTCTTGGGCGCCTGGTCGGGAAATCCTCACGCCAGAAGTAGAAGTCGGCATTCGTGAGGGACTCGGGCGTGGTGTCGAAGACGGAGGGGACCTCGGTGTGCAGCAAGGCCACGAGAAGCTCGGCGAGGCTTCCGTAGTGCTCGATGGCATGCTTCGGGTCCTCTACGTCCGGAGGCAGGGCGGAACTGGCGGGGCGCCACTCCTCGGGCTCGGGAGGCTGCCAGGCGTTGAGCTCGGCGATCTTCCGCTGGCGCTCGTGAATGGCGACGTCATCCACCACGCGGGAGAGGAGCGGCGCCACGTCCGGGTGGAAGCGAGGCTCCACGGTAGCCAGCGTGGCGCTGCGCTCGCGCAGGGTGCGCAGCAGGGTGTCGAAGTCGAGGTCCGGCCGGAGGTGGGCGTGGGCGCGGGTCTGGGCAATGCGCGCCTCCTCGCAGGCGAAGTCCGCGGCGGTGGGCCGCGTCACCAGCAGGACACAGCCGTTGGGGAGCTCTTCGACCCTCCATGCCGGTGCGGACAGCATGCGCTCGCGGCCGACGGACTCCACCAGCTTCGGGCCGAAGACGTTGAGCCAGAACACCTCGTAGATTTTGTCGAAGCCGTCCCGAATGGACGTCTCCATGTCGCGGCCGAAGAGGGGCGAGTCCGCCAACCCCCTGTCTGCCATGCTGTGGGCCGCGGCATGCGTGACCGGGTAATGAGAGGCCCAGGCTCGCACCATCTCCACGAAATCGAGGCAGCGCTTTGCCTCCGCGAAGAAGGGGAGCGGCTGCACCTTGAGCGCAATGTCCAGCCTGGGCGGACGCTTTGATGGGTAGAGCCCGAGCGACATGTCCAGCGCGGGCCACTCCGTGCGATAGAGACCGCAGAATGTATACCTTTCGCCGCTTCTCTCCTCCAATGCCTTCCAGAGGGCCGCGCGAGAGTATTTCCGTTGCCGCTTGCCTCCCACGACGTCCGGCATCCAATCGCCCGCGTACTTCTCGAGCACTTGAAGAAAGGGCTCCAGCGCACCTTCCCGTGCTGCCCCCGGGTCGAAAGCTCCTTCGAAGTCGAGCCGGAGGCTGTCCGCTGGCGGCAGGTCATGAAATTCCAGCACCTTCATTGGAACAGCACCTCCACTCCCGGAACTTCTTCCCGGGTCGCGGTCACGGCCTTTCGCAATGCATCTACGTCCTTTGGTTTGAGCTGGCCGCCCTCGTAGACGAGGCGGACCCGCTGGACGGGCACCTTGCTGCCCCCGCGGAGCAGGAACTGGAGGGAGTCCCGGCGGATGTCCAGCGTCCCGCCGTATTTCCCTAGAGCTTCTCTCGCGTCCGCGATCATCTGCGCCACCAGGGCCTCATATTTCAGCCCCGAGAGATTTCGGCTCTTGAAGCTGAAGGTCTCGACGCGGGGTGGTCCTCCGGCGAGTCCATCCTCTTCAATGATGAGCACATCCGCATAGCGCAGGCCGCTCTCCGGTTTCTTCACGCCCACGTACCTGTGGATTCGAGGCTCGTGGAAGGCTCCGAGGAAGCGGCGCTCTGCCCGAGGAAGTCTCGCGTCGGCTTCCAGCAACGTCATCATGAAGCGCTCGAAGGCCAGCCCCCGGTCAAACCACCCCCGCATCAGCTCGTAGGGCGCCCAGCGCAGAGGCCCTTCGACCGCCGTGCCCTGCTTGAGTTCCCCCAGACGCTTCTCGTAGTAGGCGACGTACTCAGGCCAGAGTGGGCTGACCTTAGCACCAGGCGGCGGAGCATCAGCGGAGGGACGCTGCTTCTCCAGCACCGCCAGATTCCTGGGCAGACGCGGGCCCGGGGACTCCAACTCCACCTGCGCCAGCCGGGCCTCCACCACCTCCCGAGTGAGGCCCGCTCCCTCGTCCACCAGCGATGCCAGGCTCCCAGCGCGCTCCGCTGCACCGGTCCCATCCAGGAGGGGACGTGCTGCGTCATCCGCCAGGATGGCCACCTGCTCGGGTCCCTTTTGCACCCCGCTCCTCGTCGCCGAGGCGCCCGCGGCCCCGGGCCGGGCCTTGGACATGAGGGCCTGCGCCCGGGCTACATCTCCCCTGGCCTGGCGCAGTGCCAACGCGGCGTCCACTCCCCCCACGGCCACGAAGCGGCCCACCTCCCGGCGGGCGCGTATGTTCTGGGCCAGCTCCCGCAGGCCGTCCACGCCCAGCTTCGCCTCCACCTGCCGTGCCAGCTCCCGCAGTCCCCTCGAGCGCAGCTCCGTTGCCTGGACACCCGTTGCGCTCCGGACTTCGGATGGAGTGCGCAGGCCCTTGCCGCCAGCGTACAGAGTCCCCAGCAGCAACGCGGGCGCCAGCTCGCGAGTGGCCTGTTCGTAGTGTCCCTGGGAGAGAGAGGAGGCTCCCTGGCCCGTGCCTGCCACCAGGTAATAGAAGCCCAGTGGCACCCCGAACGTCATTGCGTCGAAGGTGCCCAGTGCCACGCTGTCCGCCGAGAAGTGTCGCAGCGCCAGGGCCCGTTCCACCTCATGCGCAGCTTGCTGGTAGGGCGGCGGCAACTGCGTCCACCGCCCGGTCATTTCCATGTAACGCGGGCCCTCCACCGTCTGGCTGGTGGAGAGCGCGTCGCGGGCGGCGCGGCCCAGACCCCGCAGCACGTCCCCGGACTGCTCGGCCCGCTCCGGGTAGTGGGAGAGGGACAGGCCCCTCTTCTCCAATTCCTGGCGCACGGCGGGCATGAGGGCCAGCGTCTGGCCCAGCTGCTTGTCTCTGGCCAGCAGCCGAAGTACCGCGTCTACTTCGTCGTCATGAGCCGAGTGCAGCACGAAGAGGGCGAACACCTCGGCGTGGAAGGGGCCGTAACGCTCGGTGGCACTCACGAGGAATGCGGCGCGTTTGCGTTGCAGGAGGTGGGAGGCGTCCTCACTCACTGGCCCCAAGGCGCCCAGCCGTACCGCGCCCCAGTCGTCCAGGGCTTCCAACAGCCGGGGCATGTCGACTTGCTGTTGCAATGAGATGAATCCGGCGGGCGATGTGCAGGCCAGGAATGGGGCCAGGAGCGCCTCATCGCCGGAAAAGAAGTCGGGCCAATTCGAGGGAACCGCCTGGCCTCCGCAGGTGGCGGGGCCTTGGGGGACGGTCCCTTCGCACCAGCCCGGAGGCGGTGTCAGTGTGACGCAACTGGTGGTGAGCAGGGCAGCCCCCAGCAGCATCACTACCCACCTGGGCGTCAAGGCTTCGGTGCACATGCTCCACCCCTCGAGGTGGGCCTCAGCCCGCCTTGTCGTGTTTCAGCTCGGATCCAGGGGCGTGCACCAGGGCGGCGTAGAAGCCTCCCCGGCGCATCAGCTCCTCGTGCGTGCCGGACTCCACCACCTGCCCGGCGTCCATCACCAGGATGAGGTCCGCCGCCTCCACCGTGCTCAGCCGGTGGGCGATGACCACCCGGGTGCAGCGCAGCTCCGCCAGCGCTTCCTGCACCCGCCGCTCGGTGACGGTGTCCAGCGCGTTCGTGGCCTCGTCCAGCAGCAGCACCGCGGGCTTCATCGCCAGCGCCCTCGCCAGCGCCAGTCTCTGCCTCTGGCCTCCCGAGATGGCTCCTCCCATGTCCGACAGCAGCGTCTCGTAGCCCATGGGCATCGACATGATGTCCTGGTGCACCTGCGCCATCTTCGCCGCCCGCTCCACCTCCTCGAGCGTCATCGACGGATCCGCCAGCGCGATGTTGCTGCGGATGCTCCCTCGGAAGAGCGCCGGGTTCTGCATGACGATGCCCAGCTGCCGCCGCACCGCGCGCAGGTCCAGCGAGGCCAGGTCCACCCCGTCGTAGAGCACCCGGCCCGACGTGGGCAGGTACATGCCCACCAGCAGCTGCGCCAGCGTCGTCTTCCCCGCCCCCGAGCGGCCGACGATCGCCACGAACTTCCCGGCCGGGATGTCCACCGTCACGTCCTTCACCACCAGCGCGCCCTGGGCCGAGTAGCGGAAGGACACCTGCTCCAGCTTGATGCCCCCGCGCAGCGTGTGGGCGGGCCTCGGCTCGCCCCGCGGCTGCTCGGGAGGGCTGTCCAGGATGTCCCCCAGCCGATCCATGTAGCTGCCCATCATCTGCAACTGGTTGGCGGTGTTCACCAGCGTGGCCAGGGACGTGAGGAAGCCCGCGGCCAGGGCGCTCAGCGCCAGCATGTTGCCCAGCGACAGCTGGCCCTGGAGCACCAGCCAGGCTCCCACGCACAGGATGACGAGCGGCGAGGCCAGCTTCAGCGCGTTGCCGGCCGCCTCGGTGAGCGCGTTGAGGCGGCCCCGGTCCAGCGAGCTGTTGAGCACGTCCACGTAGAGGTTGGACCAGTGCTCCACCGAGCGGGGCTCCACTCCCAGCGACTTGAGCGTCGGCATCCCGGTGAGCATCTCCAGCAGGAAGCTCTGCGAGGTGGCCTCCGCCTCGAGGTTGCGCGCCATCAGCTCGCGCTGCTTCGCCATGGGCAGCACGAACACCAGCACCTGCACCACGGCCAGTCCCAGCGCGAGCAGCCCCATCGCCGGGCTGAGCAGCAGCAGCAGCAGCAGGTAGCCGCACACCATCACGCCATCGAGCAGTCCGGAGAGCGCTCCCGTGGTGAGCATCTCGCGGATGGTGCTGTGGCTGTTGACGCGCCCCATCAGGTCGCCGGCCGAGCGCAGCTGGAAGAAGGAGAGCGGCAGGTCCACCATGTAGTCCAGGAAGCGCAGCGTCATGCGCGCGTCCAGCCACGTGCGCAGGTGCAGCAGCAGGTGCGCGCGCACCAGCGTGACCAGGAACTGGAAGACGGTGAGCGAGACCAGCCCCGCGCCCACCACCATCAACAGCCGTCCATCCCCCCGGGGGATGATGCTGTCCACCACCGCCCCGGTGAGCGAGGGCACCGCGAGCGCGAAGACCTGCAGCGCGGCGGACACCAGCGCCACGCGCGCCAGCAGCGGCCACTGCTGGAGCACCTGGCGCACGTAGCGCCCCGCCGGACTGGTCCGCTTGCCACCCGTCTCGAAGCCCTCGCCCGGCTCGAGCAGCACGGCCACGCCCGTGAAGGAGCGCGCGAAGGCCTCCAGGGAGACGTGGCGCCGCCCCAGCCCCGGATCCAACAGGTCCACCCCGCCGTCGCGCACCGCCTCGAAGACGACGAAGTGCTTGAACTCCCAGTGGAGGATGGCGCCGGGCTCGAGCAGCTCCACCTCCTCCATCTCCACCTTCACGCCCCGCCCGCGCAGGCCGTAGGCCCGGCCCGTCCGCAGCACGTCCAGCGCCGTCGTCCCGTCGCGGCCCACTCCCATCGTGCCGCGCAGCTCGTCCAGGCTCACCCGGCGGCCGTGATACGCCAGCACCATGGACAGACAGGCCGCGCCGCACTCGGTGGCCGCCAGCTGCCGCACCAGCGGAATGCGCCGGGTGCGCCCGCTCCTCCCCAGCTGGAGCAGGGCGGGGAACCTGTCGAAGAAGCCTCGGCGGGGGTTTTCTTCACTCACGGGAGGGCCACAGCGGCTTGAGGACGGGGAAGAGCGCCACCAGTGCGCCGCGCGAGTCGATCCGCGCCCGCGCCGTGCCGGTCATCCCGTCATGGTAACGGTAGGTGCGTCCCTCGCTGGAGAACTCCCGCGAGGGCAGTCGTGCCCGGACGAGCACCAGCGAGCCCTCGCGCAGGGACACCACGTCCCCTCGCGCCTGCCCCAGGTAGCGCCGCACCTCGGTGGGGCCCACCAGCTCGTCCGCCATCTCCGAGATGGTCAGGTCCGCGTACTCGTAGGGGAAGCCGTGCAGCTCCAGGCGCAGCGGTCCTCCCACGCGCAGCATCGGGCGGGCGTAGCCCGGCAGCAGCACCGTCACCGAGACGGGCGCCGCGTCCCGGCGCAGCGACATCAGCACATCGCCCGGGCCCACCGCCTGTCCCGGACGGACGCGGATGTCGCCCACCACGCCGTCGGTGGGGGCCCGGAGTGAGCGCTCGTCGAGTCGGGCCTGCGCCAGCGCCAGCTGCGCCCGCAGCGAGGTGAGCGTCTGGCGCGCGCTCTCGTCGGTGAGATCCAACATGCGCCGCACGAGCTGCGCGTCCAGCTCGCGCTGGAGCCGGTCGCGCTCGGCGAGCTCCTGCGCGGGGTAGAGGCGCAGCAGGAGGCTGCCCGCCGTCACGCGCTGTCCCGGCCGCACGTCCACGTTGGTGACGATGCCCGAGGCCGTCGCGGTGAGATCCTGCCCGCCCTCCACCTGCACGAAGGCGGGCCCCTCGGCGTACTCGTCGATGGAGGCCAGCAGGAGGCCCAGCAGGCCCGTGGCCAGCGCTCCGGTGAGCACCCAGAAGCCCGCGCGCAACCAGAAGGGCGTGAGCGTCAGCAGGTTGCCCTTGTCGGCTCCGGCTGCATGCTCCTCGAGTGCCTGGCGTCGGAAGATGGATTCAGGCTCTGACGGCAACGCCCCGACCTCCCCGGCGCTTCTCCCGCGCTGGTGACGAGCAGTTACCACACCGGGCCCGGTGGGAGGAGAGACTCCGATGCGGGGCCGGGTTTCTCATGGTGACTCGCCCGCCCGCGTCGTCCGGGGTCCGCCGAGTGCCACGCGCACGGTGGTGCCGCCGAAGACGCGCGCGGCCCCGGCGTCGGGCGTGAGGGTGGCGAGGGCGAAGACCTGCTGGGAGGCCGCGTCGACCTCGGGGGCCACGCTCTCCACGGTGGCTTGGAGCTGCCGGCCGGTGGCCTCGACGGACACCTGGACGGGAGCGCCCGGGGCGAGCCGCGCGGCCACCTGCTCGGGGACGGCGAAGCGCACGCGCAGGACGTCGGCGCTGAGCAGCCGCAGCACGGGGGTGCCCTTGGCGAGCCGGGTGCCAGGGCTCACGTAGCGCGCGGCCACCATGGCATCGAAGGGCGCGCGCAGCCGGCCCTCCTCCAATTGGGTGCGCAGCTGCGTCACCCGCGCCTGCTGCTCCTTCTGGTGGGCCTCGGCCGCCACCAGGCGCGCCTCGGCACCACGCTTCTGGTACTCGGCGATGGAGAGCTCCTCCGCCGACAGGGCCGCCTCCTTGGTGGCCTGACGCCGCGCCAGGCGCTCCTTGGCCTCCTCGAGCTCCAGGGCGATGCTCTCCCGCTCGGCGATCGTCACCTGCAGCGCGGCCTCGGCGGCCAGGAGCTCCTGCTGGGTCTCCCGGGCATCCAGGGCCGCCACCACCGTGCCCCGGTTGACGCGCTCACCCACCTGGCAGCAGACGGAGGCCAGCCGCCCCTCCACTCCAGCGGTGAGCTCCACCACCTCACCGTGGAGGACCACGCCCAGGAACTGCTCTCCCGGCTCCACCACGTCCGCGCCGGGTACCCGTGAGGATTCGGGAGTGGGGGCCGTGCTCGTGGGGGAGGGCGCCTGGGTGCCGCGATTGGCGAGGAATACGCCCAGCCCACTCAGCCCCAGCAGCCCGGCGATGAGCCACGTGCCTGGAGGTAGCCGCCGTCTGCCCCGCCCGCCTGTCATTGCTGAGTGCCCGTCCATCGTGCGTCGTGAAGTGGAGCGCCCAGGGTAGAGGATGGGCGGGCCGGAGCATAGGCGGACATGGCCTCGTCTCCAGTCCCTAGCGGGCGGATGCGTCCGCCTGCCTGCTCGTTCTGGGGCCGAGCCCATGGATTGGACCCGGGCATTACCTTAATTGGCCCTACTCACTTCTCGAGGCTGCTCAGCAAGAGACGCACGAAGCCGACCACGTCGGCCTGGATGGTGTCGTCAGGCCCGCTTTCGAGAAAGTGCGCGACCCGCATCGGGCCCAGGGCATCATGGGCGAGAAAGTCCTGGCGCAGGACCGCGAGTGCCTGGCGGCAATGCTCATCTTGTAAGAACGGTCGAATCCGTTCGACGACGTCCTCTACACCTCGTCCGAAGTACTTGAGGACGTAGAAAAGATCATAGGCATCTTTGTTCGTCCCCCTGAACTTGAACGCCAGGGCCTTGAGGACGATGAAGGCGCCCGCGCCGCATACCCAGACGTCGCGCTGGGTGCGCTCCCCTCGGATGGTGATGCCGTTCAGCGGCACGCGTTGCCGGTCGGTGAACGCCAGATGCAGCCCGGGCGTAATGATGGCCGCGAAGTCCGGCTCCAGGTTGCGCAGCTTGCCGGGCTGGTCCGTCGGGAGCGTGGGGGGGATGAGGAAGTCCAGCGTCATCCGCCCCAGGTGGGTTTCGATTCCCCACGTCTGGCGCGAAGGCCGGCCTTTGTCATTCGGCGCCTGTTTGAAGCCCGCTTCTCTCAGCCGCTCGGCGATTTTCTGATAGCGCGCCTCGTCGAACACCGCGATCGACAGGCCAAGGTCGAGGTCCAGGGTTCCAACGTGTGCCTCGACGGAGTCATCCGCGTCTTCAGGAGAGATGAGCAGTGAGGGAACGAGTCCACCGACGACGGTGAGCTCCTCGGTGAGATCTCCCAGGATGGTCGCCACGTAGAGACACGTGGAGCGGGCCAGTTCGGCCAGTTCGGGCGGATATCCCGCACGTGTCGATGGCTTCTCAGGCATGGAGGCTCCAGGGGAGTTGCCTGCGGCGGAGTTCCTCCGCGGCCTCTTGCGATCGTTCGGGCATGGCGAGCAGATCCAGGTAGGTCTGTACGGCGCTGGCGCAGCGGATGCCGTCGATGTCGACGGCCCCATCGAAGACACCCGTGTCCTCGGGCATGATCAGCCAGACATTGGCACCTCGCTCCTCCTGCCGGAAATGGAGTGAGTCCAACGAGGGAAGTTCCTGGACGAAGACGGTGACGACCCGAAACCCGGCGAACCTCGCGTGGAGCCACGCGGACGCGAGTCCCGTGGCGGCATGGGAAATCGACCTCTCCCGAAGCGAATCCGAGAGAAGGCTCAACACGACCTGGGGAGAGCGTGCTGGGATGTGGCCTCGGATGATGTGGTGGCGGTTGAAGGCGTACGCCTCTCGCCAGGCATCGAGGAGAAGGCCTGGATTCCTGACCCGGAGAGCGCCGCCCTCCCTGGAGAGAAAGCCGTTGGCCTCGAGCTGTCGGACGATGCGGCTGACGAACCCTTCCCCCAATCCCGTCTCACGGGCGAGCTCCCGCTGTCGGAAGACCCGGGTCGGCTCGAGGAGCAACCGGCGTGTCACGCGGGCGCTCTTGGGCGCGAAGACATTCTCGGGCCGGCCCGGCTTTCGATGCGGATTGCGGCGGCCTTCGATCCGGATGTGGAGCCCTGGTCCTCGGAGATGGGCGTTCCCCGCCAGGTCGATCCAGGACACGGAGGCCGAACGGCAGAATTGCTTGCCGACCTCCCCCATGAAGGGAACCGCGATGACTGGTAGGGCTGGCTTGGGGCTGAAGTACGGGTGCGCTCGCTTCAGGTGCTCTACGGCCGCCTCGAGGCTTCGGATGTTCGCGGAGCGCTTGAACTCCACCATGAACAGGTGTTCGTTGCTCTCGACGATGAGGTCCACCTGCTGCCCCGCGGCGGAGCCGGCGTTGAAGGTGCCCCTACGTGGAAGCAGGGACGTCTCCAGGACATCCGACAGGACCGAGAGTGCTTCCTTTTCGAACGCCTGCTCCCACATCACTTCACTAAATAAACCCCCTTTACTAGGAAGTAAAGTAGGGTGTTTTAGTGAAGTCAGGGGCCCAAGTGCCTGATTTTATAAGAGTTCTGGCAGGCCTGCTTCACTGAATATGGGCTCTTCACTGGACAATGAAGGAGAGGGGTTTGGTAAAGCAGGCGAGAGGGCAAGCACTCGGCCTCCTAGAGCGCGCGTCACGCCGCCGACTACGCGCTCAAGGCCGTGGTCGCCGCTGTTTCCTCCACCGATGCGGATGCTGCCACCAGGGACGGTCCATCGTGTCGCCCGCCGTGGGCTGAACCCACCCGGATGGCCAACACCGGCCACGTGGCACTGGCTCATCCGGTACCTGCTGTGGGTGGGGGCTGAGGCCGTCCATGAAGCCGCCAGAGGGGTGTTACATTCGGTGCTGGATGAGCAACGAGCGGAGGAGCTGATGCGCAGCTACGGCGAGCAACTCATCGAGCGGGGACGCTGGTTCGACAGGGCCCTGAACGCCACCACGCTTTCCGACGTGCTGGATGACCTCTCCGTGTGAGCCAGCTCCTGGCGTGCGGCTCACGGCGCGAGCGCTCTCTCCAAGGACCTCATGCCGTCTGCTGGAGTGGATGGTAGGGCAGTTCCAGGGTGAACGTGGCTCCGCGCCCGGGTCCCTCGCTGTGGACGGTCAGGGAGCCGCCCATCTCCTGGGCCGCCAGGGCACTGGAGTGCAGGCCGAAGCCGTGTCCCTCCTCGCGCGTGGTGAAGCCGTACTGGAAGATGCGGGTGAGCATCTCCGGCGCGATGCCCATGCCGTTGTCGTGGATGCCGATGCGGAATCGGTCGGCGGTGGTCCGCTCCAGCTTCACCGTCAGCAGCCGCTCGCCCAACGGCGCCTCGTCCAGGGCGTACTTGGCGTTGCTGACCAGGTTGACCAGGATCATCAGCATCTTGTGCTTGTCGGTCATCACCGGTGGTAGGGCGGCCAGGTGCCGCTGCACCTTCACCTGATGGCGGGTGAGCCCGGCCGCGTTGATGCGCAAGGCATCCTCCAGCAGCTCCGCCACGTTGACGGGCTCGTGCATCCGGGGCGTGCGGGCGTAGTTCTGTTGCATCTTGACGATGTCACCGATGTGCTCGGTGTAGCGGCCCACGTCATCGAGCAATGAGAGGATCTCCGTGCGCTCCTCGAGCAGGTTCTGCCCCAAGCCGTTCAGGAAGGGCATCAGGTGCCGTCCGCGCTCGTCCTGGGAGAGGAAGACCGGGAGGTTCGCCTGGTGCTGTTCGAGCAGTTGGGCGACCCGGCCCACGTGCTCCAGCCGCATTCCCTTCATGCGCTCCTTGGCGACCTGGGCCGAGGTGTAGACGCTGTTGAGCACGTTGCCCACGTTGTGCAGCACGTTGGTGGCGATCTCCGCCATGCCGGTGCGGCGGGCCGTCTGCACCAGCTGCCTGTGCACGTCCTTGAGCTCGCGGGTGCGCTCCTCGACGCGCTGCTCCAACCCCTCGTTGGCTTGGCGCAGGGCCTCCTCGCGCCGCTGAACCTCGTCGGCCATGAGCTGGAAGGCGCGGGCCAGCTGCCCCAGTTCGTCACCGCGTGCGGTGTCCAGCGCCACCTTGAAGTCACCGGCCGCCACCTTGTCGGTGGCCTGGCTCAAGGTCAGCAGTGGACGGGTGATCTGCTGCTGGAGCACCCGGTACATGATGAGCAACTCCACCAGCAGCGACAGGATGCCGAGCAGCAGGACGTAGCGTGCCGCGAGGACGGCGGGCTCGGACACCACGCTCTCGGGCAGCACCGTGACGAGGTTCCAGCCGGGGCCGCGCAGCCGCGTCACGGCGATGTACTCGTCGTACTCCGGCAGCTCCAGGAGGGTCTGCGTGGGCTCGCGGTTCTTCACCCGCTCGAAGATGCTCCGCAGATGGGCCGCGTCCTTCAAGGAGCCCTGCCCGGTGGCGCTCAGGATGTTGTAGGCGCTGCTGTCGTTCTCCATCCGCATCTCGGGGTGGGCGATGAGCTGGCCATCGTCGCGGAAGAGTACGTTGTAGGCCCCCGGGATGTGCTCGTTGATGGTGCGGGCCATCAACTCGTCGAGCAGCACGTCGTGGCCGATCGTCGCGGCATGGCGGCCGTCCAGGTCCAGCGGGGTGGCGCCCGCGGCCATCCATTCATGGGTGACGGGATCCTTGTAGATGCCCGTCCAGGTGGTCTGCCGGCGTGGGTTGTTCTCGGGCTTGCTGAGCTTGAAGTCCTCGAAGTCGGCGAGCGAGAAGTCCGACGCGAGCTCGTGGCTCCACTTGGGCGTCCAGGGGCTGAAGCCCGCGATCACCCCCTCCGGAAGGGTGATGTAGGTCGTCTTGAAACGGACGTGGAGCGCGGGCCCATACCTGGCGAGCACGTCGTACGCGGCCAGGAGCCGGGTGCGGAACCAGGCGTCGAGCGTCACGTGCGGAGGAATGAAGACATGCACCCTCTTCGTGTCGTCCGCGACCTCGAGCCGGTTGCGGACCGTGCCATCGGGCAGCCGCAGGAGCAGGCTGTCGAAGCGGGCGGTCACGTCCTCCCGTTGCAGCTCCCGGATCCTCTCCTCCAGGGCCTTCTCGAGGAAGTCATGGTTGTCCTCGGCCAGGGTGAAGATGGCCTGCTCCCGCTGGCCGCGCTCGGCGACATGCCGCTGCAACTGCTCCAGGGCCTCGGCGCGCAGGGTGCGGAGCATGTGGAGGTAGCTGAAGAGCGTGGAGAGGGCGATGACGACCGCGATCCGCACTCCCATCTTGAGGAGCGTCGAGCGGGCCAGGGGTGCTCGGGGACGGGACGAGGAATTCATGGTGATTGCGCTGGCGGGGCTTCGCTGAACGGCCGCGCGGGCGGATGTCCGAGCCCCGCGCTCCTCGGTCAGCGTGCCTGGAGCGCCCGGGTGAGGGTGATGGCCAGCTGACTGCGCACCAGCTCGAGGATGTCGTTCAGCTCCTCGTCCTCCACCTTCAGGAGTGCCTGCAGTTCCCGCTGGGTCGCGAGCAGCAGCCGTGTCCGTGCGTGCGTCAGCCAGCGTGCCATGGTGATGCGGTGCACGTTGTACAGC
This sequence comes from Archangium lipolyticum, assembly GCF_024623785.1. Classification (NCBI taxonomy): domain Bacteria; kingdom Pseudomonadati; phylum Myxococcota; class Myxococcia; order Myxococcales; family Archangiaceae; genus Archangium; species Archangium lipolyticum. Next base: position 31,114 of record NZ_JANKBZ010000037.1, on the reverse strand, counting down.
TTGCCCAGCTGCTCCTGGGTGGCCCCTCCCACGAAGTGCAGGCGCAGGATGTTGAGCTCCTGGTCGGTGAGCGTGTCGAGCGCGGTGCGGAAGGCCCGCTGGAAGGCCTCTCGGTACTGGCTCTTGATGAGCTGGAGCTCCGGGCCCGCGCTGTCCGTCCCGAGCCCGGTCGCCAGACGTTCATCCAGCGGAACCCCGGCCGCGGCCCCGCGGCGCAGGTTGAGGGCCGACCGGAGCGTGACGGCGCGCACCCAGCCCTCCAGCGGCCCCGTGCCCGCGTAGGACGCGATCTTCGGGCCGCTCCGCTCCCGGCGCAGGAAGAGCCGCTCGCGCACGGCTTGTAGCGCCTCGTCGACGAAGGAGGGGGAGGGATCCAACCGCCGCAGCGCGGCGCTCATCGCGGCACCGAAGCGCTGGTCGAACCCGGCCAGGGCCAACGGGTGGCCCGCGGCGCACCCCAATGCCAGCGCGAGGTCCGCGGCGTGGAGGGACCGCAGCGTCCCCAGCGCATCCCCCGTTGGCGGCACTTGCCGCAGGAGCGCCTCGAGGAACTCGTCCTCCGTTATCTCGAACCGTGCCCGGCCCTGGGCGCTTGCTTCGAAGAGCGCGTGGAGGATCGGCCCCAGCTGCTCCTCCTTCTCCAGTGCGCGAGCGGCCGGAGGGGGCAGCAGCGCGAGGGCCCGTGCGCGGAGCCCTGCCGGTGAGAGGTCGGGCTCGGGAGGAGGGGCAGGCGGCGAGGGTAATGACATGAGGCTGCCGGCAGTCTAGCACTCAGGGAGATGCGGGATGATTGCCGAGCCATTCGTCCACCTCGGCACGGGCTTCCTTTTCCAGCTGCTCTCGCAGTTCGAGAATCCGCTGACGCGCCCGCGAGCGATCCGCGCCGCCGTTCTCCCACTGGAGCAGCGCCAGACGGAACCGGGTCTCCGCCTGCTCGGGGCCCAGGTCCGCATGCCGCTCGAAGATGGCGAGCGCCCGCTCCAGGGAGGCGCGCGCCTGGGAGAGCCGCCCCAGCCGGGTCAGCGCCAGCCCCACCTGGTAGTGGGCCGTGGCCACATGGGGGTGATGTTCCGGGAACGAGGCGGTGAAGATCTCCAACTCGCGCCGGAAGTGCTCCAGGGCCTCGGTGTGCCTCCCCAGCTTCATCAGCGAGATGCCCATCGAGTCCAGCGACACCCCCACCAGCACGTGGCGGGGACCGAACTTCGCGGTGCGCAGGGAGAGCGCTTCCTGGTTGACCGCCAGCGCCTCCTCGAACCGCCCGAGCTGCCGGTACACGGAGGCCATGTTCGTGAGGACATTGGCCAGGGAATCCGTGTCCCGCTCCTTGCTCGCGCGCTCGATGTCCACGGCGCGCTGGAACGCGGCGAGTGCCTTCTCGTTCTCTCCCAGGGCGTTGAACAGGGAGCCCAGGTTGGCCAGTGTCTGGGCGTAACGGGAGGACGTCTCACCGGACAGGCGGGCGTGGATGCGCAGCGCGCGTTCATACGCCTCGCGGGCCTCGGGCAGTTGATGCCGGTGTTTGGTGATGATGGCGAGCAGGTTGAGCCCCGTGGCGAGCTTCAGGGTCTCGGGTCCCCAGTGACGCTCGCTCAACGCGACGGAACGGCGGATGGCGGTATGGGCCTCATCCAGGCGCCCCTGCATGTAGAGCGAGGCGGCCAGTCCGTACAGGGCGCTGGCCAGCGCGGGCGCGTCCGGCCCGAGCTGCTGCTCCAGGACCTTGACGCGCTCCTGGTCCAGCGCGATCGCCTCGGCGTATTTCCCCTCCCGGTCCGCCAGCCCCGCCCGGATCCCCAGCAGCTCCGTCTCCAGGAGCAGGTCCCGGTGGCCCAGCCGGTCGAGCTTCGCCTGGGCATAGTCGATGCTGCGGTGTGCCTCGGCGAACTCCTTGCGCTCGACGCCGTGGATCCTGCCGAGCATCGTCCAGGCGCGCGTGGCGAGCGTGTCCTCGTGCCCCCTCTCCGCCCGGAGCGCCGCCAGGTGGACCCGCTCGATGGCTCGCGGCATCTGCTCATCCAGTTGCAGCAGCTCACCCTCCAGGAGGAGCACCTCAGCCTGCAGGGGAGGGTAGGCCAGCGCCTCGGCGGCCCGGGTCAGCGCCTCGGCGCGCGGGAGCGCCTCCTTCAGGTGGCCCAGCTCCTTGAGCGTCTCCAGCTCCGCCAGCTGCCCGCGCAGCGTGAGCACCTGCTGCCGGACGGAGTCCTCCTGGGGCAACCCCGGCGCTCCCAGCAACGCCGCCGTGTTGGCGCACTCGGTCAGCGAGGGGAGCGCATGCACTGCGTCCAGCGCCTTGTCCGCCGTGGCGCGATCGGCGTGCTCCAGCTGACGCGCCAGGGCCGACATGCGCCGCAGCGCATGCTCCAGGCACAGCATGCGGCGATCGAGCAGCTGCTCGGACTGCTCACCCCGGACGCGCGTGGCCTCGCAGGCCTCGCGGTGCATGGAGGCCCAGTCCGAGGTGTAGGCATCCACGCGCTGGGTGAGCAGCTCCCAGGTCCGTTCCGCGCCGGGTGCCCCGCTGGCCAGCAGTCCGCGGCGCACGCTCTCCCGGGCCGCGGCTCCCCACGCGGACTGGACGCGCGCCGTCCCTCCGGCACACAGCTGGGCCGAGCGGTACGTCCATTGCGCGAGGCCCGCCCCCAGCAACCCCACCAGCAACACGCTCGCTCCCACCAGCGCCGCGACGCGCCTGCGCCGCCGTGCCGGATCCATCTCCAGGACGGCCAGCAGTGCCTCCATGGAAGGGTGGCGCGCCGAGGGCTCCGACTGGAGCCCGCGCACGAGTGCCGCGTGGATTCGCGTGGGAATCTGCCGCTGTGCGGGCGCGGTGCGAAGGTGGCCCGCAACCACTTCCTGTCTCAGCGCGGCGGGTGGGCCGCTGGTGAAGGGGTGCTCGCCGTAGAGCGCTTCCCAGAGCGCCACGCAGAAGCTGAACTGATCCGTCCACGGGCCCGAGGCCGCGCCCAGCCACTGCTCGGGCGCCATGTAGCGGGGAGTGCCGGCCTGGGTGCCCGACAGGCTCGAGGGCTGGGCACCCGTGCGCGCTCCAGGGGCGGCCCCCACTCCGTCTTCAGGGCGGGGGTCCGGCGTGGCCTCCGTCACCCGCGCCAGGCCGAAGTCCGTGACGCGCACCCGGCCCTCGCGTCCGATGAGCACGTTGTCGGGCTTGAAGTCGCGATGGACGAGCCCCACCGCATGGGCGGCGGCGAGCCCCCGGCCCGCCTCCTGGAAGCAGTGCAACACCTGCTGCCAGCCGTGGGCGCCGGCGGACATCCACGTCCCGAGTGTCTGCCCTTCCACCAACTCCATGGCCACGAACACCTGCTCGCCCTCGGTACCCACGTCGTAGACGGTGACGACGTTGGGATGGGACAGCCGGGCCAGGGCGCGGGCTTCGCGTTGCAGCCGGAGCCTCCCCTCGGGAGACGAGGCTCCGTGAGGACCGTGGGGCGAGAGCAGCTTGAGCGCGACCTTCCGGTCGAGCCCTGGATCATACGCCGAGTACACCACGCCCATGCCACCGACCCCGATGGGATCGAGCAGCAGGTAGCGCCCCATGGCCGTGCCGCGAGCCAGCACGGGGGCCGGCTGGGCCGGTGACGAGACGCTGGCCGCGGGGCCGAGCTCCGCGAGCAGTGCGGAGACCACCTCGAAGCACACGCTGCATCGCGCCAGGTGTGCTTCGAGCGCCGAGCGCTCCGTCCGCGGGAGCGAACCCGATGCGAAGCCGGCCAGCACCTGCTCGGGGGGGCACCCCGAGGCTCCTGATGAAGAGGATTGGCTCATCCGCCCCCCTGGGCACGTGAGACCTGCTTGTGCCTGTCGGACAGGACGACGAGCACGAGCAGGCGGATGCAAAAGCCTCTCCCGACCGGGCCCGGGAGGGCAAGGAGGGGTCTCGATGGGGACGGATGAAGGGGGAGCCGCTCAGTCGTCGAGGTCCCGATGGTCGCTCACCGGGAGACAGGCGGGGCACTGGAGGCTCCGGCGCATGGGCGCGAGCGTGTGCGGGTCGATGCTCAGGTATTGGAGCACCCGCGCCGGGTGGCTGGGAATCCCCCGCGTCTTCAGATGGAGCCCCGGCAGCCGGCCCAATCCCTGGACGAGCAGATCCAGGGCGAAGTCCTGGAAGGTGCTCACCTTGCTGAAATCCAGCTCCAGGTGGCCCGCGTCGGCTTGACGCTGGAGGAGCGCCAGGACATCCCGGGCCGCTCTGGCATCGAAGGCTCCGTGCAACTGGATGCAGGAGAGCGTCGAGAGACGCTCACTGTCTTGCGGAATGGGCGCGGACGGGTTCATGGGCGTTCCTCCTTTCCAGGACACCCTGCTTGGAAGTTGCATGCCAGCCGATCTGCCCGGGAATCCGGAGGGAGGGGTGCAATTCGTGCGCTTCCGTACACCTCGGCGTGCAGTTGCTGCGCCCTCCCTCAGCCCCGGTGAGGAGAGCACTCACAACCAGTACGTGATGCCGAGCGCCAGCGCGCCCACGGCCAGCGTCGCGCCGAAGGCGAGCAGCACCCACCGGCCGAAGCTCCACCCGCCCACCACCGTCGCCATCACGCCCTTGGTGAGGGTGTTGGAGGCCGTGCCCAGGAAGATGGTGGTGACTGCAACGGGCTCGGGGAGCGAGCCGCCCTGGGCCAGCTTCGCCATGGAGAGGGTGATGGCGTCCACGTCCGTGAGCCCCGCCAGCACGCCGGCGAGGTACGCACCGCCTTGCCCGAGGTACTCGGTGGCGGCCCGGGCGCCCAGCAGCACCACGGCGAAGAGCAGCGTGAACTTGAACGCCGAGCCCAGGGCGAAGGGGTTGGCGAACTCCACCTGGGTGCCCTCGTCGCGCACCGAGCGCGCCTGGAGGTAGAAGAGGACGCCGGCCCCGAGCAGCGTGAGGGCCATGGCCCCCATGGGTACCGCCACGAGCTGCAGCAGCGGCGGGTGCACCACCGCCACCTCCACCATCACCCGCGCGAACATGAGCGCCGAGGCCAGCAGCACCGCCATCGCGTACCCCAGGCGCAGCTCGCGCGGCGCCCCCTTGGCCTTCCCGGAGAAGGACAGCGTCACCGCCGTGGAGGACACCAGCCCTCCGATGAGGCCCGTCACCACGAGACCTCGCCGCGAGCCCAGCGCCTGGATGGCCACGTACCCCGCGAAGCCGATGCCCGCGATGAGCAGCGTCAGCCAGCCGAGCTGCCTGGGGTTGAGCACGTTCAGGGGCCCGTAGGTGGCGTCCGGCAACAGGGGCACCACCACCACCGCGACGAAGAGCAGCTGCACCCCGGCCCACACGTCGCGCCGCTGCAGCTGGCCGATGAAGGCGTGCAGCACGGGCTTCATGGACAGCAGCAGGGTGGCCACCACGGTGAGGCCCGACACCGTCAGCACCTTCACCCGCGGCGAGCCGAACACACCCTCCGTCAGCGCCAATACGCCCAGCAGGTAGCTGAGCAGCAGCGCCACCTCGGAGGTGAGCCCGTGCGAGTACCCCTTGCGCACGTCGCCCGCGTAGGACACCACCAGCAGCGCCCCCACCGCGGCGAGCGACATCAGCAGGAGCCACGGGCCGAACTGCCGCGCCACCAGCGCCGAGGCCGCTCCCGCCAGCGACACCAGCGGGTAGGTGCGCGAGCCGCCGATGAAGGACTCCTTGCCCTCGCGCGGGTCCGGCGCCGAGTACTCCCGCTCCTGGCCGATGAGGAAGCCGGCCGCCAGGGCGAGGCCGAGTGAGAGAAAGGGCTCATAGGTGTCCATGTGATTCCTCGACGTCACCAGGCTCGCGATGGGAAACGGCTCCCCCTTGCCGAGCATGCTCGTGGGGTTCTAGAGGGGGACATCCAGGAAGCAAAGGGGGACATCCAGATGAAGCACTTGTTCGTGGTGGCGGGTCTTGTTCTTGGCGCGGTGGGATGCGGCGGTCCGGTGCTGGAGGAGGAATATCCCGAGCCCGGCTCTCCGCGATCCGTGGCTCCACAAGCCGATACGTCGGGGGAGACCGCCCGGCCGGTTTCGTCCTCCGCCGTGCCCGAGGGGGCCTGTTCCTGCGGCAATGGGTGGTATTGCGATGGCCGTGATCTCGTCTTCTACAAGCGCGATTGGCCCTGGACGGAGTGCTACGAAGTCCAGCGCTACACCTGCTACCGGTCATGCATCAACGCGGGGTGTGGCAACAACGACTACTGCTCGTGAGGAGCATCCCGGGCGTACTTCTCGAGATCAATGCTCCTCCACGTCCTGGTCCTCGCGATTCGGCTTTCCCAGGCGGTCGAGATCCGCCAGGGCGGTCATGAATACGCCCACTTCGCGCAGCGAGAGGTTTGAGGTGTCCGTTCCACGGACATTGAAAGAAAGACTGCCCGCCGCTGGCGCCGAACGGGTGGTAACACCAGAGGGACTCGAGGCTTCCTGCTGACGCCCTCCTGCTTCGCGGAGGACGGGCGTCAGTGGGGCTCGCGATGTGTCAGGCCCGGGGAAGGTTCAAAGGCTCCACGAGCTGGCCCGCCACGTGCTTGGGCGAGGCTCGCCATGTCAGGGCCTCATGACCTCTTCGCCCGCTACACCTTCGGCCACCCCGAGCGGGCCGCCGCCGAGCTGCGCGCCGTCCTGCCCTCTCATGTCGTCTCGCAGGTGGACTGGTCGTCCCTGAGGAGGGAGCCCGGCAGTGTGGTGGACCCGGAGCTGAGGGAGACCGAGAGCGACCTGCTCTTCTCGGCCCGGCTGCGCACGGGCCACCCGCTGCTGCTGTACGTGCTACTGGAGCACCAGTCGTCGGTGGATGGGTGGATGGCGCTGAGAATGCTGCGCTACGTGGTGCGCCAGGTGGAGCGCTGGCGCCAGGAGCACCCCGAGAGTGTGTTGCTCCCCCTCATCATCCCGCTCGTCATGTACCACGGGTCGGAGGGAGCCTGGACCGCCCCGCGCCGGGTGGAGGAACTCTTCGAGCTACCCGAAGAGGAGCGAGAGCAGTGGCGAGCACTGGTGCCTCGATTCGAATACCTGCTCGACGACCTGACGGCCGAGCGGGAAGAGGCGTTGAGGATGCGCTCCGGTCCGCCGCTGGCCCGGCTGGCCTGGCTCGTGCTGCGCCATGGGCGCAGTGGGGAGTTGGCCCGGAAGTTACCGGAGTGGGTGGCGCTCTTCGCCCAGGTGCAGGAGGGACCGGAGGGGGCCGAGCATCTGGTGGTGCTCATCCGGTACCTGCTGTGGGTGGGGGATGAGACCGTCCATGAAGCGGCCAGAGGGGTGTTACATTCAGTGCTGGATGAGCAACGAGCGGAGGAGCTGATGCGCAGCTATGGCGAGCAACTCATCGAGCGGGGACTCCAGCAGGGTCTGGCGAGGGGCCTGGAGGAGGGCCGGCAGCAGGGGCTGAGCCGAGGGCGTGCCGAGGACATCCTGCGGATTCTCGTCGCGCGGGGAGTACACGTCGATGAGGTGGCCCGGCAGCACGTCCTCACCTGCACGGACGTGGCCACCCTCGACCGCTGGTTCGACCGTTCCTTGAACGCCACCACGCTTTCCGACGTGCTGGACGACCTGTCCGTTTGAGCCAACTCCTGGCGTGCGGCTCACGGTACGAGCGCTCTCACCCGAGCGCTCGTACCTCGATGTGTGTCAGTGCAAGGCGGGATGACGGAACCTCCGGCGAGCCGTCACCAGCCACCGTAGGGGACGGTGATGGCCTCCATGTAGTGTCCTGACGGATCCTGGAAATAGACCCCGCGGCCCCCGTAGTTGGTGTTGATCTCATTGCGGCGCTGGCCGCGTGGGTCCGCCCAGTGTTCGATCCCCCGATCGCGCAGCTTGGTGATCAGCGCGTCGAACACGTCGTCCGACACGAGGAACGCATAGTGTTGGCCGGGGAAGTCGGTGTCGGTGTCGATGTAATCGAGCGACACCCCATCATCCAGTGTGACCGCCTGGAAGTGACTGAAGGGCTTCGGCTCGGGGAGCCCGAGGAGCTCGGCGAGGAACTTCGCTGAGCGCACCTTGTCCTTCGCGGCGATGATGGTGTGGTTGAAACGGACCGTCATGGATGGCTCCTTGTCGTCTGGCTTCAAGAACTTCGTGGACACTCCTTTATGAAGCGCTCACCGCGGCGAATCGTGAGCGGCCCACGCTCAAGAGGTAGAGCGTCACCAGCAGTCCCACGCCACACAGCGCCATCACGTAGTGCGCGGGTGCGAGCCGGTTCGTGTTCGTCAGCAGGGTGACCACCGGCGGCGTCAGGCCACCGAAGATGGCGTAGGCCACGTTGTACGAGAACGAAAGCCCCGAGAAGCGCACCGCCGCGGGGAAGGCGCGCACCATCACCGAGGGCACCACGCCCACCACGCCGACGCAGAAGCCGGTCAGGGCGTACAGCTCGACGAGCCGCTCCGGCGCTCCGGCCACGCCGCGATAGAGCAGGTACACCGTCACGAGCAGCGCGATGCACCCGGCGCCCAGCGCACGCCCGGCTCCGAAGCGATCCGTGGCCAGGCCAAAGGCGATACAGCCGAACGTGAGGCTCAGCGTGGCCATGCTGTTGGCCTTCAGCGCGTGGGTGGGGGAGATGGCGAAGTGTTGCTGGAGCAGCGTGGGCGTCATCAGGATGACCACCACGATGCCAGCGGTGAGCACCCAGGTGAGCAGCATCGACACCGTCACCGCGACGCCGTGGCCGCGCAGCACGGCCTTGATGGGCAACTCCCGCACCAGGGCCTTGCGCTGGCGCATCTCCTCGAAGACCGGCGTCTCCGCGAGCCACCGGCGCAGGAACACGGCGAAGAAGCCGAACACGCCTCCGATGATGAACGGGATGCGCCAGCCGAAGGTCCGCACCTCCTCCGGGGTGTAGACCTCGTTGACCGCCCTCGCCACCAGCGAGCCCAGCAGGATGCCGAACGTGAGGCCCGCGGTGAGGGTTCCGCAGGCGAAGCCCACACGGCGCTCCGGCACGTGCTCGGAGACGAAGACCCAGGCGCCCGGCACCTCGCCGCCCACCGCCGCGCCCTGCAGGACGCGCAGCGCCAGCAGGGCCAGGGGCGCCGCGTACCCCGCCGTGGCGTAGGTCGGCAGCAGGCCGATGATGAGCGTCGGCACCGCCATCATGAACACGCTCAGCGCGAACATGCGCTTGCGGCCGCTCCGGTCGCCGAAGTGCGCCATGATGATGCCGCCCAGCGGACGTGCGAAATAGGCGACCGCGAAGACTCCGAACGTCTGCAACTGGCGCAGCACGTCCGACGTGTTGGGCGGGAAGAACAGCTGGCCGATGACCGGCGCGAGGAACACGTAGATGATGAAGTCGTAGAACTCCAACGCGCCGCCCAGCGCGGCCAGCGCGAGCGTCTTGGCATCCTGGCGGGTGAGCGGTCGCTGGGCGGCTGGCTGGCCAGCCTCGGGAGTCGGGGAAGTCGGCATGGGCGGATGAGAGCGTGACAGGCACCGGGCGGGCAAGGACCAGCAGCCAGCCAATCGAGCCCGGGAGTCGGATACCCACGCCTGCCCAGTCAGGGGAGCTCGGTACGGCTGCCCTGCCTTGCCGGGAACCGTTCAGGGCCACACGTTTGGGCCGACTGGAAGAGGGGAGCCATGCCGATTCTCTACCTGCTGATGGGACTGGGGCTGCTGGCCCTGTGGATCGTCGCCCTGGTGCAGGGAGGGGTGGTGGACTGGTTCCTCTGGCTGACCTTCGGGGTGGCGGTGGGCGTGGTGCTGCTGGCCATCCTTCATTTCGCCTACGAGTGGAGGCGCGGGGTGACGTGAGCCGGGCCGCGTGCGGCGGTGGTCGAGAGGAGGCAGGCCGTGGAGAGCTGGAGGAATCCCGAGGCGGGCATGTCGACGAACGAGCTCGTCCGCCGGGCGATGTACGAGGCGCGGTTGTTGGCGAAGGCGGAGCTGCTACACGCCAAGGTGGAGCTCGCGAAGGAGGCTCGCGCGGCGCGCTTCTCGGGGGTGTTCCTGGGAGGCGCGGCGGCCCTGTCCCTGGTGGGGCTGACGCTCCTCTTCACCGCGGGCGCGGCGGCGCTGGCCCTGCCGCTCTGGGCGGGGGCGCTCCTCGGAGCGGGCGTGGTCTTCGTGCTCGCGGCCATCTGCGCGGCCATCGGCTGGGTGAAGCTGCCGAAGAAGCCCATGCGGCACACGCTCGAGCGCCTGTCGATGGACCTGGAGGAGATCCGCCAGCACGTCGAGCTCCGGAAGCACTGAGGCGCTTGGGGAGCATCCAGCGCTGGCACGGCCCCGAGCCGGGCCGCTAGGGTCTCGCGTGCACCGGGGAGCCATCGAGGCCCCCGCGGACACCTCCGGAGACACCGACGATGCGGCTGCGCACGACGCTTCTGCTGGGCCTGCTGACCGGCTGTGCCACCACGGCTTCCTCCAGGCCCGAGGCTTCCGCTGGAGGCACCGCCTCGGCGCAGGCCCCGTCCGCCGCCGGTTCGAAGCTCGATTTCAAGGCGCTCTCGGCGCGCGAGCTGGCCCCTCTCTCCAAGCAGCAGGTGTCCGCGCCGGATGGCTCCTTCACCGGCGAGGTGGAGGCCGCGGGCACCCCCACCATCCAGCAGCAGGAGGGCTTCGTCGTGCTCAGCGTGCCGCTCGGCACCCGCAGCCCGCTCACGTGCTTCATCTACTCCGAGCCCCTGGACGCGGGCGCGGCTGTCCACCGGTTGCTGTCCAAGGTGGGCCAGCACACGGACATCCAGCTCGCGCGTGCCACGGACGTGCGGCTCATCGATGACGCCCCGGCCGTGTTCGCCGAGGCGCAGTACCTCGTGGACACGCCCCAGGGCAAGGCCGTGGGCCAGGCCCGGCTGATGGTGCACGTGGACGACCAGGTTCCGCTGGTGTGCTCGCACGACGAGCTGGGTTACTCGGAGAGCTTCGTGCGCATCACCAGCGCGCTGGCCGGCTCGCTGACGAGCCCCTCCGCCGGCAAGCGGAAGGCCTCGCGCTACTCCGAGTTCCACCTCGTCCGCGTGGAGGGCCGGCCGGTGGGGTTCGAGAAGCGCGTCATCCGCGACTCGGCGGGGGGCGCGAAGCTCACCGAGGTGGAGACGAGCCTCCTGCTGCCGCGCACGGCCCGGGAGCTGATGGTGCAGGACACCGTCTCCACGGAGCTGTCGGACAAGGAGGGCAGGCTGGTGGCGCGCGACTATGCCCGCTCCACCAATGGCGAGCTCGACATCCAGATGTCGCTCGAGCTGGTGGGGGGGCGCGAGTACCACTACGAGGGCAAGCACAGCGGCAAGGACCTGCGCGGCACCTTCACCGTGAAGAAGGACCTGTCCACGGGCCCGGGCACCGCGCGGCTGGTGCGCGAGCAATTGCTGGCGGGCAAGAAGAAGGAGCTGACGCTGCGGGTCTACGACCCCGCGGCCAACCCCGTCGCCCCGGTGGACCAGGTGCTGCGCAGGGAGTCGGACACCGGCCGCGAGCTGAAGCTGGAGATGGGTCCCCTCGAGGCCACCCTCACCGTGGACGCCCAGGGCATGGTGGAGAAGGCGGAGGTGTCCTTCACGGGCAACCTGCGGATGGTGCAGGAGCGGGTGAGCGTGAGTGGCTCGCCCTGACGGGCTTCCGCTTCTCGGACCTCCAAGGCATTCGAATCGAGGCGGTGGCAGGCAGAACCACCGGTCCGTGGCGGCGGAGGGCTTCGCGTGGTACTGGCGCCGCCATGTCCGCTCCCGGGGCCTCGCGTGCCCGCATGCTGCTCGCCTACATCGCCTGCTTCGTCCTGTGGGGCTCTACCTGGTCCGTGGTGAAGGTGGGGCTCGCGGACCTGCCGCCGCTGCGCTTCGCCGCCACGCGCATGCTGCTCGCCGGCCTGGTGCTGCTGCCCTTCAGCGGGCTGCGCCGCGTGCGTCCGGACGCCCGGACGTGGGGGATGCTGGCGGGCGTGGGTGTGCTGCAGATCGCCCTCCCCTACGGGCTGCTCTTCGTGGCGCAGCAGTGGATTCCGTCGAGCTGGTCCGCGCTCCTCTTCTCCACCTATGCGGTGTGGCTGCTGCTGGTGGGCCGGATGCTGTTGCCGGATCAGCCGCTCACGCCGCTCAAGCTCGTCTCCGCGGGACTGGGGCTCGCCGGCATCGTCGCGCTCCAGCACGAGCACCTGCGCGGCCTCAGCCTCTCGGGCCTGGTGGTGGCCGGGTGTCTGCTCACGCTGGTGGCCACCATCTCCATCTCCGTGGCCAACGTGCTCGTCCGGCGCTCGCTGGCGCACGTGTCCACCAGCCTGTCCGTGTGCGTGCAGACGCTCAGCAGCTCCGTGCTGCTGCTCGGTGCCTCGTTCGTCTTCGAGTCCCACCTGCCCGGCCATTGGACGCCTCGCGCCGTGCTCGCCGTCGTCTACCTGGCGGTGGGCGCCACGGCCCTCACCTACCAGCTCCTCTTCTGGCTGCTGCAGCGCGTGCCGCTCGCTGTTGTCGGCGCCATGCCCCTGCTGGACACGCTCGTGGCCGTGTTCCTCGGCGTGCTGATGCTCGGCGAGCGCGTGGACTCCTCACTGCTCATGGGCGGTGCGCTCATCCTCGTCAGCGCCGCCCTGGCCAACCTCTCGCCCTCCTCGTCCAAGCCGCCTCCCGATGAGGCCCCCGGGACGCCACGCTCCGAGCCCGTGACTTCCTCTCCCCGCGAGGCGACCTGAGGCCCGGGGCTCGCCCGCGTCTCCCCTCCGGGGCGGAGGCTCGGCTAACGTCGTCCCCACGATGAGGCGCTGTGGTGCCAACCGGTGGTGGATCGACGACGCGACGCTGCACGTGCGGCGTGAGCGCGGGGTGAAGCGGGTCCTGAAGGGAGTGGCGGCCCTGGCGTTGTCCGCGGCGGGGTCGTTCTTCCTGGTGAAGGGAGGCTCGTGGGATCCGCAGGCGCTCCTCCTCGTGGCGCTCGCGTTCGCCTACGGGCTCAAGAGCACGCTGGGGGTCTGGGAGGTGTCGCTGGACCGGGTGCGCGGGAAGGTGTCCTGGGTGTGGGGACTGGGGGTGCCCATGTTCCGGTGGTCGCGGCGAGTCGCGGACTTCGACCGGGTGCGGCTCTTCACCCAGGAGCAGTCGCCAGTGCGCGACGTCCGGCTCGTCGGGCCGGGCAGGGACCAGTTGTTGGCCAGCGGCACGGACCCCGACGAGGTGTTCGCGCTGGCCGAGGCCGTGGTCCGCCACGTCCGTCTGGGATTGCAGGTGGGCACCGGGCGTGTGCGTCCACCCGGCGAGCTGGATTCACCCGAGCGCGCACGGGCCCTGGCGCAGCTGAGCGCCCGTCTTCAAGGCGCGGGGGCGGGCTCCCTGTTGGATGCCTCGCGGTCCGAGCCCATCGAGGTGCCCGCGCCTCCGCCGGGCTGCCGCGTCCGGGTCCACGAGGGGGACGGACAGTGGAGGCTGATCCTCCCCGAGCCCGGCTGGGTGAATGGGTTCCGCGTCCAGTTCGGTATGGGCGTCGTGACGCTGGTGCTGACGGTGGGCGTGTGTGGCTACCTGCTCTCGCTGAGCATGGAGGCGTTGCTCTACCTCACCGTGATGCCCTTCGTGCTGGTGCTCGGACTGTTCGGAGCCCGCTTCGTGTGGAAGGCGGCGATGGGGGCCATCACCACCTGTCATCTCTCCGTGTCACGGCCGGGCCTGGCGGTGGAGCGCTCCACGAGCGGGCTCACCCGCCCCATCCGGATTCCGGCGCACCTCATCCGGGACATCGACGTGCGAGACCACTCGGACGGAGCTCCGATGACGGGGGTCTTCGAGCCCTCCACCTGTCCCATGCTCATCATCGATCGGAGTGACGGGAAGCTGCTCGCGCTGGGGGCGGGGCTGCCACGCGAGGAGCTGGAGTGGGCGGCGGCGTTGGTGCGCCAGCGGCTCGCCGCGGAGGCGGAGGCGCGGCGCCAGGAGTCACCTCCGGAGAAGGCGGCGCGCGGGGCGTAGGCGAGGTTCGCTCAAGGCCGGCGAGGGGCGAGCAGGTCGGGGCCCACGTCGGAGAGGCGGGGGAGCCCGGCGAGGGCGAGCGCATGGGCGGTGTCCTCGCGCAGGGAGTCGAGCACCTGGCGCACGCCGTCGGCGCCGTTGGTGGCGAGTCCCCAGAGGACGGGCCGGCCGAGCAGCACGGCGCGAGCGCCGAGGGCCAGGGCGCGCAGCACGTCGCGGCCGGAGCGCACGCCGCCATCGACGAGCACGGGGACGCGGTCCTCGGAGGCCTCGACGACTTCGGGGAGGGCGTCGGCGGTGGCGAGGGCGCCGTCGAGCTGCCGGCCGCCGTGGTTGGAGACGATGAGGCCGGCGGCACCGTGGTGGAGACACTCGCGGGCGTCATCGGCGCGCAGCACGCCCTTGACGAGCACGGGCAGGCCGGAGTCCTGGCGCAGGCGGTCGATGTCCGCGAAGGTGACATCGGGGGCTTGCTCGGCGAGTGAGCGGTGGGTGAGGCCCTCGAGGTTGGCGAGGAAGTCCTCATCGGGGAGGGGGAGGGTGCAGTCCCCGCGGTTGCTGCGCTTGAGGCCGACGTAGGGGGTATCGGCGGTGAGGACGAGGGCGCGGGCACCGGCGGCGGTGGCGCGCTGGACGAGGGAGCGGGTGAGGCCGCGGTCGCGGAAGACGTAGACCTGGAACCACCAGGGCCCGGCGTGGGAGGCGACGGCCTCGATGCGGCGGGAGGCTCGCGAGGAGAGGACGAGGAGGGAGCCGGCCTCGCGGGTGCCGCGGGCGGTGGCGAGCTCGGCCTCGGGGTGCGCGAGCGAGTGGAAGGCGGTGGGAGCGACGAGGACGGGGGCGCGCAGCGGGGTGCCGAGCAGCTCGGTGGAGGTGTCGACGGAGGACACGTCGCGGAGAATGCGAGGGCGGAGGCGGAGGCGGGCCCAGGCGGCGGAGTTCTCGGCGAGGGTGGACTCTTCACCGGAGCCGCCGGCGAAGTAGTCGAACACGGCCTGGGGCAGGCGCTCGCGGGCCAGTGCCTCCAGGGCGTCGTAGGGGAGCATGACCTGGGAGCCTGTCACATCCCTGGCGGATGCAACACGGGGAGCCGGGTAGGCTTGAGATGACGCGCGTGGTCGTAGAAGCACTCGGGGCCGAGGTGCTCGATGAGGGCGCGCTCGCGGGCGTCACCGTGCTCGGTGCCGGCGTCGGTGGGCAACTCGTAGGGTTGTACGAGGACGAGGCCGTCACCGAGCGGCTTGCGACAGTCTTCTGGGAGGGAGGTGAGGCGCTCGCCGAACATGCTCACGAAGGGAGGGCCGAAGAAGTTGCGCCAGAAGAGGCCGGCGAGCCCTTCGCTGTAGTTGCGGACGGTGAAGTCCAGCCTGCTGCCGAGCTCCTCGGGAACCAGAAGATCGGTCTTGCGATCGATGTCCTCCTGGTGACCGGCGAAAGCCAGGGGGGCGCGTAAGAGCCGCATGAGCTCGGTCACCTGTTCAATATGCGCGGCTCGCCAGGCGGATTTTTTGGCGGTGTTGGGACTCGTGGCCAGGACGAGCCTTCCAAAACGGCGCTGGCTCTCCGGTCTGGCGGGCGAGAGCCAGAAGAAGTCCTGGTCGGTCCTGGCGGCGACACACAGGCACTCGCGTTCCTCGTAGAAGGCGAGGAGCACATCGAAGTCGACATGTTTCGGGTCGAGCGTCTCCCGCAGAGTGCCCGTGCCGTACCGCATGGGCGTGAACCACCGATACTGCTCAAGGCCGAGTCGGAGGAACTCACGGACGACAGCGGATGAGAGAAGACCGGGGGGCAGCTCAATCTGCGTTTCGAGGTGTCGCATCAGGACTCTACGGGAAGTATTTGATGGCTGCCCTGCCATCTTGGATGAGCGCTCTCAAATCTTGCTGAAGCGGATTCGTGAGTCGAGTCTTGCCTGCTGGGTGGCCGGCGGAACGAATCCACAGTTCGATGTGGCCCCCATACTTGCTCACGTAATCAATCATCGCCTTGAGATTCCCGGTAAGAGCCAGCTCCTGGCGACCCTTGGCCTCGACGAAGTGGTAGGGCTGACCCCACAGCAACTCGCCGGGGTTGCCACGCACTGAGTCAGGGATGAAGCCCACGGCCTGGCTGCCCGGTGGGGGCAGCATCAGCGCGGTGTTCTTCTCGAAGCTGGCGGCCTTGAGGATGGAGTCCTCGAAGGCACTGCCCGCCGGCTTGTTGGCGAGGATGGAGCGGTAGAGGCGCTCCCACTCGGGGTCGACGGCGTAGGAGAAGCGCCGGTACTTGAGCGGGTGGCGGAACTGGTAGTCCACCCAGCACTGTGCCAGGTGCTCGGCGCTGCCGGGCAGCATGCGTGCGCCAGTGGGAAGGGCCCGCGCTCCCAGCAGGGGTGGTTTCTGCCCGCGACGCAGGGCCGCGGTAGCCTCGTCCAAGGGCTTCTCCAACTTGCCGGCCACCTTCCGCAGGAAGGCCAGCTCCTCATCGGCCAGGGTGCCACCCCTGTCCGCGGCCCGCTGGAGGATGCGCTCGATTTCCTTCACGTCCTGGGCGCTCAGCTGGGAAGCGACGCGGGAGAGCACCCGCACCTCGTGCAGACTCCTGCCGGTGACGAGCGCCACCCGCTCCAGGGCCGTCTCTCCGCCCTCTTTGAGCAGCTTGCCGTTGGCGAAGGGCAGCACCACGCCCAGCACGTGGATGAGCCGCTCGGTGTCACTGAGCGGATGGCCGGTGATGCTCTGGCCGGAGAGGGCGGCCGCGAGGTCCGACACGTCACCGACAACGGGAGTGAGGCCGATGGCCAGCTCCGCCACCAGTTCCTCTTGGGTGTACGAGTCCGCGGGAGGAGGGGAGTAGTCGAGGTGGGGAGGAGCCTGCTTACCCAGCTCGATGGCGGTGGCCAGGGAGGAGCGGCTGGCCAGCAGGTAGAGGGCGACTTCCGAGGGGCTGCGGCGCAGGAAGTCAGGGTCCTGCGTGTGCGAGTAGGCCCAGGCGAGGGTGGCGCGCACGAGGGCGTCGAGGGACTTCTCACGCAGGGGGTGCTCGGTGAGGAGGTGGCCGGGAGCGATGCGGCGCAGGTGCGAGGCATGCGTCTCCATGAGGAGCATGCCCCATTGCAGGTACTCCTCGAGCCTGGCCTCCACGGCCTTCCAATGCGCGGCCTCCTCCGGGCTCAGGGCGCGGGAGTGTCTGAAGGAGCCGCCAGGCTCGTAGCGCAGCGTGCCCGAGCGAGGCGACCTGCCCGCGTACCCGGGTCCGGAACAGGCCACCAGGGACACCAGGAGCATCGCGGCCAGGAGCCGTGTGGAAGCGACAGCCAGGAGCGGAAGCGTCGAGCGCGGAGCCGGCACGGCCCCAGGCTATGCGCATGCGCTGGGCGAGCAGTTGCAAAGAGGGCTCATTCGTCAACCAGGCGGGTGCAACACGGGGAGCCGGGTGGCCTCTTCAGGTCCCAGGAGGAGCCAGGAGGGGGAGGCGGGAGGGCTTGAGGTGGTGGGTATGGTCGTAGAAGCACTCGGGGCCGAGGTGCTCGATGAGGGCGCGCTCGAGGGCGTCACCGTGCTCGGTGCCGGCGTCGGTGGGCAGCTCATAGGGCTGCACGAGGACGAGGCCGTCACCGAGCGGCTTGCGACAGTCCTCGGGGAGTGAAGCGAGGCGCTCGCCGAACATGCTCACGAAGGGAGGGCCGAAGAAGTTGCGCCAGAAGAGGCCCGCGAGACCTTCGCTGTAGTTGCGGACGGTGGGGCTCTCCATTGAGCCAATGCCGTCGTCACAGGGAACCATCCGCCTGGTTTTGCGCTCGCGATCCTCGGCCAACGCGGCCACTGCCAGAGGCGAACGCACGATTCGCATCACCTCGGCAACCTGGTCGATATGCGCTACACGCCAGGAGGCCCCAAGGGCGGATCTCACGGATGTATCCCAGAGGAGCTTCCCCTTGTGCGGTGGGGAATCGGCGCGGGCCGGAAAGATGCAGATGAAGTCCTTGTCAGTCCGGGCAGCGACGCAGAGTGATTGGTACTTTTCGTAGACCGAAATCAGCGCGTCATAGTTGATGTGTCCCGGCTCGAGCCTCTCGTCCCAGGATGGGGACCTTCCGTAGCGTACGGGGACGAACCATCGATACTTCTCGAAAACGAGCCTGAGAAACTTCTCGATGACCACGCTCGATGGTGGTCCTGGCGGCAGGTAGATATCCGTGGAGAGGTACCGCACGGGCATGTGTGAATCCTAAGGGGAGTCCTTCAAGCTCGCTTTGCCATCGTCGGCGAGTTCATCCAAATACCGTCGGAGCGGCTCCGTGAGTCGAGTCTTGCCGGCGGGATGCCTGGCGGAACGAATCCACAACTCGACGTGACCTCCATGATCACGCACGTAGTCGAGCATGGCCTTGAGGTTTCCAGTGAGCGCCAATTCCTGGCGACCCTTGGCCTCGACGAAGTGGTAGGGCTGACCCCACAGCAACTCGCCGGGGTTGCCACGCACTGAGTCAGGGATGAAGCCCACGGCCTGGCTGCCCGGTGGGGGCAGCATCAGCGCGGTGTTCTTCTCGAAGCTGGCGGCCTTGAGGATGGAGTCCTCGAAGGCACTGCCCGCCGGCTTGTTGGCGAGGATGGAGCGGTAGAGGCGCTCCCACTCGGGGTCGACGGCGTAGGAGAAGCGCCGGTACTTGAGCGGGTGGCGGAACTGGTAGTCCACCCAGCACTGTGCCAGGTGCTCGGCGCTGCCGGGCAGCATGCGTGCGCCCGTGGGAAGGGCCCGCGCTCCCAGAAGGGGTGGTTTCTGCCCGCGACGCAGGGCCGCGGTAGCCTCGTCCAAGGGCTTCTCCAACTTGCCGGCCACCTTCCGCAGGAAGGCCAGCTCCTCATCGGCCAGGGTGCCACCCCTGTCCGCGGCCCGCTGGAGGATGCGCTCGATTTCCTTCACGTCCTGGGCGCTCAGCTGGGAAGCGACGCGGGAGAGCACCCGCACCTCGTGCAGGCTCCTGCCGGTGACGAGTGCCACCCGCTCCAGGGCAGCCTGTCCGCCCTCTTTGAGCAGCTTGCCGTTAGCGAAGGGCAGCACCACGCCCAGCACGTGGATGAGCCGCTCGGTGTCAGTGAGGGGGTGGCCAGTAAAGCTCTCGCCGGAGAGGGCCGCCGTCAGGTCGGTGATTTCCCCGAGAAAGGGAGTGAGGCCGATGGCCAGCTCCGCCACCAGCTCGCCCTCGGAGTAGGAGTCGGCGGGAGGAGGGGAGTAGTCGAGGTGGGGAGGGGCGCGCTTGCCCAGCTCGATGGCGGTGGCCAGGGAGGATCGGCTGGCCAGCAGGTAGAGGGCGACTTCGGAGGGACTGCGGCGCAGGAAGTCGGGGTCCTGCGTGTGCGAGTAGGCCCAGGCGAGGGTGGCGCGCACGAGGGCATCGAGGGACTTCTCACGCAGGGGGTGCTCGGTGAGGAGGTAGCCGGGAGCGATGCGGCGCAGGTGCGAGGCATGGGTCTCCATGAGGAGCATGCCCCATTGCAGGTACTCCTCCAGCTTGGCCTCCACGGCCTTCCAATGCGCGGCCTCCTCCGGGCTCAGGGCGCGGGAGTGTCTGAAGGAGCCCCCGGGCTCGTAGCGCAGCGTGCCCAGGCGAAGTGGCCCGCCCTGGTACCCAGGCCCGGCGCAGGCCACGAGGCACAACAGGAGCAGGGCCGCGATGGGTCGCGGGGCTGCTGCGGACAGGAGCGGAAGCGTCGAGCGCGGAGCCGGCACGGCCCCAGGCTATGTCAGAGGCCCCGTGCCCGGCTCAGAACGCGTAGCGCACGCGGCAGTACGGCATGCGCCGGGCGAGCAGTTGCTTGAGCTCCTCGACGAGCCTGCCCTTGAGCCCGGTGCGGTAGCGCACGTTGGCGCCGCCGCCCTGGGACACCTTGGCCTCCTGGAGCTCGGGCCGCCACAGCAGCTCCTCGGCCTTCGGGTGCCAGCGCAGGTTCACCTCGTGCAGCCGCTCGTTGTGGGTGAGGAAGATGACCTCGGCGGCGAGCTGCTCCTTCGCCTTGTCGCCAATCGTGTCGTCCACCTGCTGGAACAGCGCGTCGTACTCGTCCTGCCAGCCCTCGGAGATGACCACGGGCGAGAAGTTCAGGTGCACCTCGTAGCCGGCGTCCACGAAGTCGTCGATGGCGGCGATGCGCTCGGCGATGGGGCTGGTGCGCACGTCGAGCAGCTTCGCCTTGCCGTGCGGCATGAGGCTGAAGCGGATGCGCGTCTTGCCTCGGGGCGAGTAGGTGAGCAGCTCGCGGTTCACCAGCTTGGTGGCGAACGAGCCCATGGCGTTGGGCAGCGTGGTGAAGAGCCGCACCAGGTCCCGCACGTTGTCACTCAGGGCCGCGTCGGCCGAGCAGTCGCTGTTGCAGCCGATGTCATAGACCCAGTAGCGCGGGTCCACGGAGTTGGGCTCCGTCTTGGGCCCGAGCTTCCCCGCGTGGCGGCGGATGGCCGCCACGATCTGCTCGATGTTGACGAAGACGGTGACGGGGTTGGCGTAGCCCTTGTGCCGCGGCACGTAGCAGTAGGCGCAGCTCATCACGCAGCCGTTGGCGGCCGAGGGCGGGAGGAAGTCGGCGCTGCGGCCGTTCTCCTCGAAGGACATGGACTTCTTCACGCCCAGCACGAGGGTGCTGCCCTTGATGCGGTTCCACGCCTCGGCGTTGCCCTCGTTGCCGAAGAGGCCGGGGATGTTCCAGTGCGAGCGCACCTCGATGCGCTCGGCGCCGGGGAAGCGCGCGAGGATGTCCCGGCCCCGGGTGAAGCGCTCGATGCCGGGCTCCAGATAGATGCGGGAGACCTTCAGCAGGTGGGCGAGCGGGCCGGGCGGGAGTGGCTCTGGGGGAAACAGGTCCAGGTTCGTCACGGTCCAGGTAGGATGCGTCACGGACCCACACGTTCCTCCAGGGTGCGCGGAGCTGCGGCGAGAGGGCGGGCAGGCGGTACCTTGCTCGCGGGACATCGGTTAGAATGGCGCCATGCCCCCTGAAGAGCCAGGACTGGCGCCCGTCATCCGGCTCCCCGTCAAACCTCGCCCTTCTCTGCCCACCGTCCCCGTGGTGGAGCGCCCTCGCGAGCCCCTCCATGTCGTCCGGGCGCGCCGGATGAAGTGGGGGGTGCTGCTGACGGGTGTGGTGCTGGTGGGCGTCATGGGGTCGCTGCTGATGATGGCGATCGACTCCGTGGACGAGGCGGGAGGACCGCTGCGTCCGGCCCGGGAGGGTTCGTTCTCCGAGGCCGGGGCCGAGGACGCGACCCCCTTCCTGCCTTCCTCGGTGGAGCCGCAGAACCTCTCCGGACCCGCCTGGTTCTCGACCTCGGGGTCCGGTCAGGGCGGCTCCTCCAAGTAGCTAGTACCGCTCCGCGTCCGACTTCGGCGCCCAGGGCAGCGGGGGCGCGGAGACGCCGTTCACGGTGAGCCCTCCGTGCATGAAGGTGGGCGAGCCCTGGAGGAAGGCGGCGGGGAAGTTGAGCGTCGGCTGGGAGACCTCGTCGAGCGCGGCCACGTGGGCCGGGGAGAGCTTCACGTCCAGTGCGCCCAGGTTGGCCTCGAGCTGCTCCATCGTGCGAGCGCCGATGATGGTGGAGGTGACGCCGGGGCGGTTCTGCACCCAGGCGAGCGCCACGTGCGCGGGGGTGGCGCCCACCTCCTTCGCGACGCGTTGCAGCACGTCGATGACGGAGTAGGCGCGCTCGTTGAGGTTGCTCTCCACCCACGCGCCGCGGCCGGCCTTCACCTTGCCGGCGTTCTCCCGGGTGTACTTGCCGCTGAGCACGCCGCTCTTCAGGGGGGACCAGGGCGTCACCCCCAGCCCCAGCTCCTGGGCCATGGGGATGAGCTCGCCCTCCACGGTGCGCTCCAGCAGCGAGTACTCGATTTGCAGCGCCACGAGCGGTGTCCAGCCGCGGAACTGCGCGACGAGCTGCGCCTGGGCCGTCTTCCACGCGGGAGTATCCGAGAAGCCGATGTAGCGGACCTTGCCGGCGCGCACGAGGTCATCCAGGGCGCGCATCGTCTCCTCGATGGGGGTGTGGCGGTCCCACGCGTGCATCCACAGCAGGTCGATGTAGTCCGTCCGCAGGCGGCGCAGGGACTCGTGGGTGGAGGCGATGAGCGCCTTGGCGCCGGCACCGCCGCCGTTGGGATCCTCGGGGAAGAGGTTGCCGAAGAACTTGGTGGCGATGACGACGCGGTCGCGGCGCGAGGGCGTGCGGCCGATGTGGTCGCCGATGATTTTCTCCGAGTGGCCGCGCGTGTAGGCGTTGGCGGTGTCGATGAAGTTGCCGCCCAGGGCGAGGAAGCGGTCCATGATGGCGTTGGAGTCCTGGACGCTGGAGCCCCAGCCGAGGTCATCGCCAAAGGTCATGGCGCCGAGGCAGAGGGGGCTGACGCGCAGGCCGGAGCGGCCGAGGGTGACGTAGTGGTTGAGAGGCATGGTGTGGAGTCTCTCCAGGTGGAGGGGAGCCCGGTGCTAACGCGTCCCCCGGTGGCCCGCCACGCGGGAGCCCCGTCCTCGCTTCGTTGTGACATCCATGGAACGTTGGAGGCGTGCGAGGCGTACCCGGGGCATGACACGAATGCTCTTCATGGTGGGGCTGCTGACAGCGCTGACTGCGGGTGCGGAGGATCGGGTGGAGAAGGCGAGGCGGGCGAAGGCGCGCGTCGTGGCGGACACCTTCGCGGCGGCGGGAGTCTCCTGGCCGCCGGACGAGCTGTACGTGCGGGCCTTCAAACAGGAGCGGGAGCTGGAGGTCTGGGCGGGGGCGCGGGGTCAGCCGCTGCGCATGGTGAAGACGTTCCCCTTTTGCGCGGCCTCGGGGGACGTGGGGCCCAAGCGCCGCGAGGGCGACGAGCAGGTGCCGGAGGGCTTCTACACGCTGGACCACTTCAACCCGCGCAGCCTGTTCCACCTGTCCATGCGGGTGAGCTACCCGAACGACGCGGACCGCGTCCGGGGCGAGCGTCCCCTGGGCGGCAACATCTATATCCACGGCGATTGCGCGAGCCTCGGCTGCATCGCCATCGAGGATGGCCCCATCGAGGAGCTGTACCTGATGGTGCTGGACGCGCGGGCGCGGATGAAGCGGGACGTGCCCATCCACATCTTCCCGCGCCGGCTGGACGCGGCGGGCCTGGCGGCGCTGGCGAAGCACCCACGGGCCACACCGGAGCGGGTGGCCTTCTGGCGCGGCCTGGAGCCGGGCTGGCGGCTCTTCGAGGAGACGCGGCGCCCGCCCCGGGTGACAGTGGATTCCAGGACAGGGGCCTACCACGTGCGGCCCGGGCGGTAGAGAGGCCGGGACGAGCGGTGGGGGGCTCGGGGGTTGGCCCACCAGGGAGCGAGTGTGGGCCAGGGAACGGACGGCGGGGACTGGCGTGCGGCGGGGCCGGGGGCCTGCGAGCCTGCGTGAAGGAGGAGGCACATGGAGAAGCGCGTCTTCGGCCCCACGGGTGTGTCCGTGCCGGTGCTCGGGCAGGGCACCTGGCAGATGGAGGGAGATGACCGGGAGGGAGCCATCCGCTCGCTCCAGGTGGGGCTGGACCTGGGCCTGACGCACGTGGACACGGCGGAGCTCTACGGCTACGGCGAGGTGGAGGAGCTGGTGGCCGAGGCGATCGCCGGGCGGCGCGACGAGGTCTTCCTCGTGTCCAAGGTGATGCCCAACAACGCCACCTACGAGGGGACGCTGAAGGCCTGCGAGCGCTCCCTCCGGAAGCTGAAGACGGACCGTCTGGACTGCTACCTGCTGCACTGGCCGGGGGCACACCCCCTGGAGGAGACCCTTCGCGCCTTCGAGCGGCTGCGGACGGACGGAAAAATCCGGGCCTGGGGGGTGAGCAACTTCGACGTGGACGACCTGGAGGAGGTGCTGGAGCTGGTGGGGCCGGGGAAGCTGGCCTGCAACCAGGTGCTCTACCACCTGCGCGAGCGCTACATCGAGCACCGGGTGTTGCCGTGGTGCGAGCGGCACGGGGTGGCGCTGGTGGGCTACAGCCCCTTTGGCAGCGGAGACTTCCCAGGGGCTGAGAGTCCGGACGGGCGGGTGCTGG
Source organism: Archangium lipolyticum (assembly GCF_024623785.1). Lineage (NCBI taxonomy): Bacteria > Pseudomonadati > Myxococcota > Myxococcia > Myxococcales > Archangiaceae > Archangium > Archangium lipolyticum. The sequence continues at coordinate 7,180 of NZ_JANKBZ010000037.1, read as the reverse complement.
AGGAGGTGGCGCGGGCGCACGGGGCGACGCCGCGCCAGGTGGCGTTGAAGTTCCTCACGCGCCGTGCACCCCTCTTCGCCATCCCCAAGGCGAGCCACGAGGCACACACCCGGGACAACGCGGCGGCGGACGGGCTGCGGCTGACGGGGGAGGAGCTCGCCCGGCTGGAGGCCGCCTTCCCCCCGGGGCCGGTACAGCGGGAGCTGCCGGTGGTGTAGGACCCGCGTGGGTGGGTGGGGACCCGGGAGAGCGGGCGGGCGTGCGAATGCCCGCGCCGGGGAGTGCTCGGCGATCTGATACGGTGGCACGATGGGTGACGAGGCATCGGTCCTCGGGCCCGGCGTAGCGACATGGACACATCCCCCCGCTCTCTCCAGGCCGATGAGGCCTACCGCGAGTTCCTGCTGACGCGAGGTCCTGGCCGGCTGCGCCAGCTGTCCGTGCTCGGTGTGGTGGCCACCGCGGTGCTGTTCGCGTTGGACGTGCTGAACGTGCTCGTGGCGACGGGCGGGGAGGCCAGCCTGGGGGACATTGCCCTGGCGCGGCTGCCCTGGGTGCTGGTGCCGCTGCTGCTGGGGGTGCTGCGTGGGGTGCTGGGCCCGGCGGACGTGCCGGTGGCGGCGTTCCTGGCCACGGGGCTGTTCTCCATCGGCAACGATTGGACCTTCTACCAGATAGGGACGGCGGGCTCGGGCTACCACGTGGTGCTGGTGTTCCTGAACGCGCTGGTGGGCCCGTCGGTGATGCCGATCGGCCGGTGGGCGAGGCTGGGCTTCTACGGGCTGCTGGCGCTGGCGCACGTGGCCTTCGACATGCTGCTGTCGGGCGCGCCGCTGGCGAGCAAGCTGGTGCTGGACGTCACGCTGCTGGTGGCCCTGGTGGCGGTGGGCGTGCTGCTGGAGTCGCTGCACGGTGGGCACCGGCGGCAGTTCCTCCTGCGGCGCGAGATGCAGGCGGCGCTCAAGGAGCTGGAGACGTCGCGGAGCAAGGTGGTGGAGACGGGGCGGACGCTGGCGGGCTCGGCGCAGGTGCTGTCGTCGACCATCTCGGAGATGTCGCAGCAGGCGGCGCACGTGCGGATGGCGGCGCTGCGGATCGCCTCGGCGAGCGAGCAGATGGCGAGCGCGGCGGGGACGCTGTTCCGGCACTCGAGGGCGAGCGCGACGCAGGCGGAGGAGGCGCAGCGGTACACGGGCGAGGTGGACTCGCTGGTGAGCGGGATGGAGAGCAGCATGACGGCCATCGCGCACGCGGTGGGCCGCAGCGCGCTGAGCGTGCAGAAGCTGGAGGAGAGCTCGGACCGGATCCACGGCTTCGTGGAGACGATTCAGGAGATGGCGGCGGCGACGAACATGCTGGCGCTGAACGCCGGAATCGAGGCGGCGCGAGCGGGGGAGCACGGCCGGGGCTTCGCGGTGGTGGCCAAGGAGGTGGGCAAGCTGGCGGAGGAGTCGGGGAGGAGCTCGGCGCAGATTGGAGCGGTGGTGGGTGGGGTGACGCGGCAGATGGCGGAGACGCTGCAGGCGGTGGGGAACATCCGGGAGACGACGGCGCGCTTCACACCGGTGCTGGAGTCGGCGAGGACGACGCTGCGCTCCATCCGCGAGACGGTGCTGCAGAACCAGCAGTTGATGGAGAAGAGCTCGGGCGAGGCGGAGCGGCAGGCGGAGCAGACGACGCACATCTCGCAGGGGTGCGCGAGGCTGTTGGAGCTGGTGGACACGTACGCCCAGATGGGGACGGACGTATCGGCGACGGCGCTGCAGCTGGGCAAGATGGCGGACGAGCTGAAGAAGCTGTTGCCAGAGGAGTCACAACCGAAGACCCCCCCCTCTCCCTCCGGGAGAGGGAAAGGGTGAGGGTAAGGGTTCCCCGGGTCATACCCGTGTAAGCCCCCTCTCCCTCTGGGAGAGGGCTGGGGTGAGGGTCAGTCACTCGGAGCCAGTCACTCCGAGCCCGTCACTTCGAACCGGACGCGCGAGCGGGAGGCTCGGAGGGCGGTGCGGGAGGCGTTTCCGGCTGGGGATTGACCGGGGTGGCGATGGAGGCGGAGGCCGGGACAGCCGGCTGCTGAACCTTCAGGTCGGTCAGCTTGCCGATGGAGCGGGCCTGCTGCCGGAAGCTGGCGATGCTCTTGATGGCGTCATGCCAGAACTTGGCGCCGAAGGCGGTGGCGAAGCCCATCAAGGTGCAGCCGAGGGCATCGCGGAGGACGTTGGAGACGATGCCGCCGCGGGCCTTCCAGTCGGCGAGGACGTCGTCCCAGTCCATGTAGTGCTCGAAGAAGAGCAGGGTGGGCGCTCCGTCGCGGGTGACGGGGGTGAACAGCTCGAGCAGGTTGGCGTGGGTGACGAGGGCGAGCCCCACGGCGAACAGCATGTTGCGGCGGTCGAACTGGTCCTCGGACATCACCTTCCACTGCTTGACGAGCCAGTTGCGCATCAATTCGAGAACGCGCTCATGTACCGCCGCGAAGGCCGCGATGACGGCGGCGGCCTGGATGATCATCTCCATGGGTGCATTCCTCCCCACCGGGGAGACGGGGGGTGGACGAGGAATGTGACGGAGGTGGGGCGGAGCGCGGCGCGCCTACTGCTGTCCGGTGAGCTTCTCGAGGAGCCCGGAGCGCTGGAGCCACAGCATGAAGGCGAAGTTGAGGGTGTTGAAGGCGGCGTGGGCGAGCATCACGGAGGGGAGACGGAAGCGGTAGATGAAGACGAGGCCGAACCAGGCGCCGAGGGCGGCGGTCTGGAAGACGGCGAGGGTGCCCTGGTAGAAGTGCCCGAGGCCGAAGAGCACGGCGGAGACGACCACGGCGGCGTACCAGTGGCCGAGGACGGCGCGCAGCCGAGGGACGAGGAAGCCGCGGAAGGCGATCTCCTCGAAGCCGGTGACGAGCACCATGGCGGCGGCGAAGGCGGGCACGCTGAGGCCGGTCTCGACGAGCGCGGTGGCGACTTCCTTGCGCGCGAGCGTCTCCTTGCCGGCGAGCTTCAGGAGCGCGCCGAAGAAGGCGATGGGAACGGAAGCGGCGATGTGCGCGGCGTACGTGCCGAGGGTGACGGGGATGCCGAGGAGGAGCTCGCGGCCGAGCCCGTCGCGGACGAGCCCGAGCTGAGCGGGGCCCTGCCCATCCCGCCAGAGGAGGAGCGCGACGAGGAGGATGGCGCCGAGCGCGCGGAGGCACAGCCAGAGGATGGCGCCGGACCTGGCGAGCCCCGCCTTGCGCGCGGGCCCGAGCTGGACGGTCACCTCTCGAGGCTCTCCCTCGCGCTCGATGTCCAGACGGAGGGCGGTGCTGTTTCCGCCACCGGCCTCGCGGATGTGCTTCTGGAAGTCCAGCTCGGGGTCGGAGGAGGACAGGGGCTGACCGTCCACGGCGAGGATGCGGTCTCCCACCTCCAGGAGCCCGTCGGCGGGAAGACCCGGCAGCACACGGGTGAGCTCGACGACCTCTCGCGCGGGCTGCCCGTCGCGTTGCAGGGAGACGCTCTGGTGCGTCACGCCGAGCCGGGGAGAGGGCGCCTCGCCGAACCACTCACTGGCCGTCAGGGCCCCGAGGGCCATGGAGAAGAGGAGGAGCAGGACGAGGGCGCGGCCGGCATGGCCGGAGCGCCAGTCCGCCCAGGGGCGCAGGAGGAGGAGGCCCCACGCGAACAGGATGCAGGTGGCGGCGAGGAGGGGAGCCCTTCCGAGCACGGCGAAGTTCGCCGGGAGAAAGACGGAGAAGAGCACGAGGGCCGCTTCGGCGAGCGCCCGTCCGCGTGGAGGCGTGTTGGGGAGGAGCTGGGCGGAGATCCGCACGAGGAGGTTCCTGTGTTCCGTGGCACGCTACCGGGAGTCCACGTCGAGATGCAGCTGAAATGGCTCGTGTGGCACGGGCTCGACGGAGTGCTCGCCGGACTCACCCTGGGCTGCGTGCTGGCCCGGCTGCGCGACAGGCGGCGCACGGGATGCCCGGCGTTCCAGTAGGGTGGAGTCCCCGGGAGGAAGTTCGCCGATGACGATCATCCAGGTGCTGTTCTGCGTGTTCTTCCCGGTGGTGGCCATCTGGGCGTCGGAACGCTTCCGCGCGGTGCGGTTCCTCGGCCCGGTGACGCTCTGCTACGTGGCGGGAGTGTTCGCCGCGAACGTGCCCGGGGTGCGGCTCTCGGGGGAGACGGCGATGAGCGTGAGCGAGGCCGCCGTGCCCCTGGCCATTCCCCTGCTGCTGTTCTCCACGGATGTACGCGAGTGGCCGAAGCTCGCGCGCTCGCTGCTCATCTCCTTCGCGCTGGCGTGCGTGGCGGCGGTCGTCTCGGCGGGCCTCGTCGGCTGGTTCTTCCGGGACAGGACGGACGAGTGGTGGAAGATCGCCGGCATGTTGGTGGGAGTGTACGTCGGGGGGACCGCCAACATGGCCGCGATCGGGCGCGTGCTGGAGGCGCGGAGCGAGACCTTCATCCTGCTCAACGCGGCGGACCTGGCGGCGGGAGGCGCCTACCTCATCGTGCTGCTCACCTTCGCGCAGCGGCTGCTCCTGCGCTTCATGCGGCCCTTCACCGCGGCGCCGCACCACGAGGCCTTCGAGCACCCCGGGGAGCGGCTCGGCGTCTGGACGCGGCACCACCTGCGGGAGATGGGGCTCGGCTTCGCGCTCTCGGTGCTCATCGTGGCGGTGGCCCTGGGCGCGACGTGGGCCATGTTCCGGAAGCTGGAGGCCGGCCCGGCCCTGCTCGGCATCACCACGCTGGGCATCCTGGCCTCGCTGTCGAAGCGGATCCGCGCGCTGACGGGGGCCTATGAGCTGGGGGAGTACGTGCTGCTCGTCTTCTGCGTGGCCATGGGCTCGCTGGCGGATGCGCGGCTGCTGGGCGGGGGCAGCATGATGCTGGCGCTCTTCGTGGTGCTGGTGATGGGGCTCGCCATCGTCCTCCACGTCGCGCTCTCGGCGCTGCTGCGCATCGACGTGGACAGCACGATCATCTGCTCGACCGCGACCATCTACGGACCGGCGCAGATAGGCCCGGTGGCGGCGGCGCTGAAGAACCGCAGCCTGGTGGGGCCCGGCCTCACGCTCGGGCTGGCGGGCCTGGCGCTGGGCAACTACCTCGGGCTCGCCACGGCCTGGGGGCTGCGCTGGCTCGCGGGCGGCTGAGCGCACCCCGGGCTCGAGGTGCGCGAGGTCCTCAGTCCTTGCTCTTCCTGCACGCCAGGAACCCGAGCCTGTCGACGCGCTGCTTCCAGTCCTTGCGGAGCGCCTCGCGGAACTCGCCGCTGTCCAGCAGCGCGCGCAGCTCCTGGGTGGCGGCGTCGAGCTCCGAGGGCAGCTCGACGTCGGGCTGCCAGGTCTTGATGACCTTGTTCCTGGCGCCCAGCTTCGCGGAGAGGAACTCGCTCACGAACTCGCTCATCACCTCGGAGAGCGCGGTCTTGTGCCAGAAGCCGAGCCCGCAGGTGGCCACGACGCCGCCCATGCTCGTGGCGACGTGGTAGGCGGAGCCGGGCCAGTACATCAGGTCTCCGGGGCTGGCATCGAGCACGGTCGCATCCTTGCTGAAGAGCTCGATCGCATCCTCCCGGAGGGTGAGTTGCTCCATGCGCTCGGGGTGCTGATCGAAATACTCCTCCGGCCAGACGAGCATCCGCTTGCGTCCCGCGATGACGAGGGTCATCACGTCGGCGTGATCGTCCTTGTGGATGCCAAAGGGAGTCACGTCGTAGTCGCCGGCGAAGATGGTCGCCTCGACGTTCCTGGAGGGGATGCCGACCCGCTCGATGATGGGAACGACCAGCTGGCGATTGACCGCCCCGACGCGCTCGCTGAACAACTCGACATCATTCAGGATGACGCCGACCCGCGAGCCGCCAAAGGAACCGCCGACCTCCTTGATGTACTCCGGTACGTTCGCCCCTCGGGGCATGAACTTGCCGATCTCCATGGGGCCGATCTGCCGTCCCTCGACATAGAGGCGGGCGAAGCCACCGGGACGCTTGGGGCGCAAGGAATCCAACTCATCGCGGAGCGCCGCGTTCGCGTAGTTGCCCAGGGCCTCGAGCACGTCCTCGTCGGTCAGCAGGTCCTTCGGAAGGACTCCTTTGAAGACCACGGGCTTCTTGTTCCAGTATTCCTTCACGAACGTGTTCCAGAACTCTGGAGACAGGCCTTGTTGCTCCATGGAGTGCTCCCTTGTCGTGCCCGGACTCGACCGCAGCGCGTAGGCCGGGAATTCTAGACGGTGTGGTGCCGTGAGGTCCAACCTCCTCGGCGCCCGGGTTCCCGCGCATGGAGGCGACATGCCCTGACGCGCCTTGCGCTCCTTGAAGCGAGGAACGACATGAAGAGGGCGGTTCCATGCCCGTGGCGCGTGCTCGTCGACCCGGCGGTCGGGCTCAACCGGTTCGGCGTGATGGATGATTGGGATGGTGCGCCGCTCCGGCGCTTCGAGGCGGAGCTCACCTTCGCCCAGAACTTCAGGAGGACCTCCGATGGCGTCACCTTCGAGACGCTGTTCACCGGGTACTCGGACCAGCCGCTCAGGGACAGCGAGGACTGGGATGACGAGGTGGAGCACAACCTCTACCGCGCCTCGGGGACGCTCGGCATCGCGCTGCGCCGCTATCAGGAAGGACAGGGCTATACGCCGGCCCTACTGCCCGAGAAGGAGCACTATTCAGCCAGTACGACATCGTGGGCGCGGTGCGCAGGGGCGTGGAGGGGTGGAACATGGCCTTTGGCTTCCAGCTTCGTCAGCGTGCGAGGCAATCCGAACACGGGCGAGACACGGGGTGCCAGCGTCTACGTCGACATCAACTGGCTCCTGAATGCAGAGCTTCCAGGCCCTCGCCATTTTACGGGAGGCCCGAGAGGCGCTCACCGTGGCACGCCCGGGCCTGTCGGGGACGGAGCTGCTCGCGACGGATGACCTCGCCAGCCGGATTGACCACGCCACCTCGCCCTACTTCCTGTAGGAGGGTGCTCGGCGCTCGGGTGGCGGACTGGTGGAGTGTCCGACAGGTTTTTCAACATAGTCTCGGAGCGACAAGAGGTGGTCTCCGGGCGCGAGTTCGAGCAACTGGTCCGATGGCAGGGTTGGTCGGAATAAGGTGACGGGAAAAGTAGGTAACAGCAAGCAACCATGCTGGAGACGACCTGCTGCCCACCAGAAGAGCAGCCGACGAAGCGGAGGCGAGTGCCGCG